>DASZFX010000185.1:0-6248 GCA_035939375.1 Roseiarcus sp. | reverse complement strand
GGCGCACCTCGCTCTCCACCATCGAGGCGCGATTGCCCGAAAGCACCACCGCGCCGCGGTCCATCACCACGTAATCGTCGGCGAGATCGCGCGCCCATTCGAAATATTGCTCGACGATGAGGATCGCCATCTCCCCCTTCTGACGCAAGTATGTGACGGCCCTGCCGATGTCCTTGATGATCGAGGGCTGGATCCCCTCTGTCGGCTCGTCGAGGACGAGAAGCGTCGGCCGCGTCGTCAAGGCGCGGCCGATCGCCAATTGCTGTTGCTGTCCGCCGGAGAGATCGCCGCCGCGCCGGCCGAGCATTTCGGAGAGGATGGGAAACAAGCTGAAAATCTCGTCGTCGATGAAGCGCGTCGCGCGCGGCTGGGTGGCGAGGCCCGTCAGGAGATTTTCACCCACCGTCAGAAGAGGGAAGATTTCGCGCCCTTGCGGCACGTAACCAATGCCGCGCCTGGCGCGCTGATGAGCGGGAAGCCGGCTGATCTCCTCGTCCCGCCAGCGGATCGCCCCGGCGTTGATCCCTTGCAAACCGACGATCGCGCGCAGCAGCGAGGATTTGCCGACGCCGTTGCGGCCGAGAACGCAAGTGACCTTGCCGATTTCGGCCTTCAGCGAGACGCCGCGCAGGGCCTGCGCCGCGCCGTAGAAGAGATCGATTTTGTCGACGTTCAGCATCTAGCGCCCGAGATAGACTTCGATGACACGCTCGTCTGCGCTGACTTGATCGAGTGGGCCTTCGGCCAGCACCGAACCCTCATGCAGCACCGTCACCTTGACGCCGAGCGCGCGCACGAAAGTCATATCGTGTTCGACGACCACCACCGAATGATCGCGGGCGATTTCGCGCAAAAGCTCCGCCGTCGCCGCAGTTTCGGCGTCGGTCATGCCGGCGACCGGCTCGTCGACAAGCAGGAGCTTCGGATCCTGGGCGAGAAGCATGCCGATTTCGAGCCATTGCTTCTGGCCGTGCGAAAGCGCGCCGGCCATGCGCTCGCGCTGCTCAAGGAGGCGGATCGTCCCGAGGATGCGATCGACGCGCTCCTCGGCCCCCGCTTCCACGCGCCCGAACAAAGTCGCGAAGACTTCGCGCTGCGCCTTGGCGGCAAGAAGAATGTTGTCGGCGACGGTATGGCTTTCGAAAACGGTCGGCTTCTGGAATTTGCGGCCGATGCCGAGCTCGGCGATCTCGGCTTCATCGAGTTGAACGAGATTGTGGCGCCCGTCGAAATAGACGTCGCCCTCGTCGGGTCGCGCCTTGCCGGTGATGACGTCCATCATCGTCGTCTTGCCGGCGCCGTTCGGGCCGATGATCGCGCGCATCTCGCCCGGCGCCAGCGTCAGCGACAGGCCGCGCAGCGCCTTGTACCCATCGAAGGAGACGCTGACGCCGTCGAGATAAAGCAAGGTCCGCGTCAGCCTGGCATCGTCGGCTGCGATCATTGAGCGCCTCCCGGCTGCGGCGCGACAGGACTCAAGGCGGCCGGCGGCGCCTTCTTTTCGCGCCGCGCCACCACAAGGCCCAGAATGCCCTTGGGCAGGAACAAGGTGGTCAAGATGAAGAGCGCCCCGAGGGCGAAGAGCCAATATTCCGGCAGCGCGCCGGTGAAGTAGGTCTTGGCGAAATTGACGATGACCGCCCCGAGCGCCGCGCCGACCAAAGCGCCCCGCCCGCCGACCGCGACCCAGATGACCGCCTCGATCGAATTGGCGGGATCGAATTCGGATGGATTGATGATGCCGACCTGCGGAACGTAAAGGGCGCCCGCAATCCCGGCCATGACCGCCGAGACGACGAAAACGAAGAGTTTGTAATTCTCGACGCGATAGCCGAGAAAGCGGATGCGGCTCTCCGCATCACGCACCGCAATCAGCGCCTTGCCGTATTTCGACGAGACGATGGCTTTGGCGACGAGATAAGCAATGACGAGGAAGAGCGCCGAGAGCGAAAAAAAGCCGGCGCGCGTTGCGTCGGTGTGCAGCGGGATGCCGAGAATGTCCTTGAAATCGGTCAGGCCGTTGTTGCCGCCGAAGCCGAAATCATTGCGAAAGAAGGCGAGCTTCAGCGCATAGGTCATCGCCTGGGTGATGATCGAAAGGTAGACGCCATTGACCCGCGAGCGGAAGGCGAACCATCCGAAGGCGAAGGCGAGCACGCCGGGGACCAACATCACCATGGCCATGGCGTAGGGGAAGAAATTGAAGCCCCACCAGGCGACCGGCAGGGCGCGCCAGTTCAGGAAGACCATGAAGTCCGGCAGAAGGGGATTGGCGTAAACGCCGCGCGCGCCGATCTGACGCATCAGATACATGCCCATGGCGTAGCCGCCGAGCGCGAAGAAGGCGCCATGCCCCAGCGAAAGGATGCCGCAATAGCCCCAGACGAGGTCGAGCGCCAAAGCAAGCATCGCGTAGCAGAGATACTTGCCGAGCAACGCGACGATGTAAGGCGGCATGGCGAAGGGCGAATCGCGCGGCACGAGCAGCGCCAGCACCGGCACGGCGATCGCCGCCGCTACAAGGAGGACGACGAAGGCGTAGCCGAGCCCGTCGAGCTTGCCGAAAAGCCGCGCGGTGATCATGCTTCGACAGCCCTGCCCTTGAGCGCGAAGAGGCCGCGCGGGCGTTTCTGTATGAACAGGATGATGAAGATGAGAAGCGCGATCTTGCCGAGCACGGCGCCGGCGAAAGGCTCGAGCAGCTTATTGGCGACGCCGAGCGTCAAGGCGCCGAGCAGCGTGCCCCAAAGGTTGCCGACGCCGCCGAGCACCACGACCATGAAACTATCGATGATGTAGCCCTGACCGAGATTGGGCGAGACGTTGTCGATCTGCGACAGGGCGACGCCGGCGACGCCGGCGATGCCTGAGCCAAGCGCAAAGGCCAGCATGTCGATGAAGCCGGTCGAAATGCCCATGGCCGAGGCCATGCGGCGGTTTTGGGTCACCGCGCGCATGCGAAGACCGAAGGAGGTCAAACGAAGCACAAGCTGCAGCGCGATGAAGACGATGATAGCCAGAACGATGATCCACAATCGTCCCGTCGTAATCGAAAGTCCGCCGACCTCGACGCCGCCGGACATGAAACGCGGCGCATAGACCTGCCGGTTGTTGGCGCCAAAAATCGTCCGCACCGCCTGTTGCAGAATGAGGGAAACGCCCCAGGTGGCGAGCAGCGTCTCCAGCGGCCGGCCGTAAAGAAACTGGATGACGAATCTTTCGATGACGACTCCTACAATTCCCGCAACGATGAAGGCGAGCGGCAGCGAAATCGCCAGCGACCATTCAGATAGAGAGGGCGGCAGCGCGCTTTGGACGACGAAGACCGTATAGGCGCCGAGCATCACCATTTCGCCATGGGCCATGTTGATCACACCCATCACGCCGAAAGTGATTGCGAGGCCGATTGCCGCCAAAAGAAGAACCGAAGAAAGAGAAAGACCGTACCAAAGGTTTTGCGCGACGCTCCACAAAGCGAGCTTGAACTGGATCGCTGACAGCGCCGCCTGCGCCGCGGACTTTACCGGCCCCGCCTGCTCCTTCTGCGCGGCCTCGTCGATCATGCTCTGCGCATCCTGGTCGCCGCGCTCCTTGAGTACGCCGATCGCCGCCAGCCGATCGCTCTCTGCGGCGTCTGCGCTCGAGAGCAGGATCGCCGCGCGCGCCTGACGCAGCGCAAGGGCGGCGCGCAGATCGGTTTCCTTCGAGAGAGCCGCGTTGACATTGGCGAGCGCCTTGGCGTCGCGCGATTTGAATACCGCCTCGGCGGCGGCGATCCGCTTTTCAGGATCGGCGGCGGCGAGGGTCATCGAGCCAAGCGCGGCCCCGATCGCGCTGCGCAGGCCATTGTTGACGCGCACCTTTTTGAGATTTTGCGCCGACGCCTTCTCGCCGGTTCTCGCGTCGAAGAGACCACCGCTCGCATCTTTGAAGTAGATTTTACGCGCGCCCGGGTCGAAATAGAGACGATTGTCCGATAGGGCCTCGAGGATATTCTGTGCGGTCGGCGCGCCGCTCGCAGCGAGTTCGCCGACGGCCTTTTCGCTTTCCGGGAACTTGTCGGCGGCAAAGCGCGCGAGCGTATCGTCGAGCGCATCGGCCCGCGCGGACGCGCTCGTCGCAAGGCCCAGGCAAAGCAGGACCAGAAAAGCTGAGAGCGTGCGGATGAGCATGCCGCAAAATATTCCTTTTCCGCGATCGGTTTTGACGAGCTTCAGCTTGCCGCGCCGCCCGCGTGATCTGGCCTTCGCGGCGCTTGCTCACGCGCGGGACGCGCCCCTCTCTCGTTGCGACGGGAGAGGGGCGGGCGGGCTCGCGCTTTTTTTCTAAAGCGCCGCGATCAGCCGCCGCACTTGCCAGTCTTGACGTTGAAGTTGCCGCAGCCGAGGGGCTTGCGCCAGTCGGCGATAAGGTCGCGCGAACCTTCTAGATAGGGCGACCATTCCTGCGCCACGACCGTGCCTGGCGTCTGCCAAACCGTGTTGAGCTGGCCGTCGGCCTGGATTTCGCCGATATAGACCGGCTTGGTGATGTGGTGGTTAGGCATCATCGTCGAATAGCCGCCGGTGAGGTTCGGCGCCGATACGCCGATCAGCGCGTCGATCACCTTGTCCGGGTCGGTCGTGCCGGCCTTCTCCACCGCCTTCACCCACATGTTGAAGCCGATGACATGGGCCTCCATCGGGTCGTTGGTGGTGCGCTTCGGATTCTTGATGAACTCGTGCCACTTTTCGATGAAGGCCTTGTTCTCCGGCGTGTCGATCGATTCAAAGTAGTTCCACGCCGCAAGATGGCCGACTAGCGGCTTGGTGTCGAGCCCGGCGAGTTCGTCTTCGCCGACCGAGAAAGCGACGACCGGAATGTCGGTCGCCTTGACGCCCTGGTTGCCGAGTTCCTTATAGAAAGGAACATTGGCGTCGCCGTTGATGGTCGAGACGACCGCCGTCTTCTTGCCGGCCGAACCGAAAGCCTTGATCTTCGAGACTTCGGTCTGCCAATCGGAATAGCCGAAGGGCGTATAGTTGATCATGATGTCTTCGGCGGGCACGCCCTTGGATTTTAGGTACGCTTCGAGAATCTTGTTGGTCGTGCGCGGATAGACGTAATCGGTACCTTCGAGCACCCAGCGTTTCACCGAGCCGCCGTCGTCGCTCATCAGATAGTCGACCGCCGGGATCGCCTGTTGGTTCGGCGCGGCGCCGGTATAGAAAACGTTGCGCTGCGATTCTTCGCCCTCGTATTGCACCGGGTAGAAAAGGATCGAATCGAGCTCCTGGAAGACCGGCAGCACGGACTTGCGCGAGACCGATGTCCAGCAGCCGAACACAACGGACACCTTGTCCTTGGCGATGAGTTCGCGCGCCTTTTCGGCAAAGAGCGGCCAGTTGGAGGCGGGATCGACCACGACCGCTTCGAGTTTCTTGCCGAGTACGCCGCCTTTCTTGTTCTGCTCGTCGATAAGCATGAGCATGACGTCCTTCAGCGTGGTCTCGCTGATCGCCATGGTGCCCGACAGCGAGTGAAGGATGCCGATCTTGATCGTGTCCTCCGCCTTGGCGGCGATAGCGCCGAGCGCGAGCGCGCCGCCAACCAGCGCGCCCGTCGCGCGCAACATGAAACGTCGAGTGAATGACATGGGAAACTCCGCCTTCCGAACGCCGGTGACTGCGGCTTGAGCCGCTTCCCCCCGGATGGGACGGAACTCACTCGCAAAGCCCGTGCCATCCGACGCGCCATCGCGCCCGGCCTCTTGGACGAGCATTCGCGCAGGGCCGCGTACGTTTTGGGCGTTGTGGCGTATCCTTGTGCAGCCGGCGCGCTCGCCGGGCGCACCCAGAGGCGCTACGGCTGCGGATTATGAAGTAAACCCGGGCGCAATCGCCTCCTCCGGCGACAAGCGCGGCTGAAGAAGACTGACGTCGGCCGCGCTGACCGCTTCCTCGTAGGCGGCGTCGACAGCGTTCTGCAAGAACCGCAGCGTCTCGACCTGAAGGGGGCCCGACATCGCCGCGCATTCGACAATAGGCGACAGCCGGTTGCATGCGCAGGCTGTTGATCAGATTGGCGCGCGCTCGCCAGGCGAGGCCGGCGATCCCGCCCCGCGGAAGCAGCTCTCGTCGACGAAACTGGCGTCGACCTGTTTGGATGCGCAGGCGCGAGGGGGAGACGGGCGCCGCTCCCGCTATCGTCCATTGACCGCCGTCCTTCAAAAGAACAAATGCTAGACAAGAACAAAAAGAGAACATACA
>DASZFX010000184.1:0-7322 GCA_035939375.1 Roseiarcus sp. | reverse complement strand
TTCACTTTCATCTTCGCCGGGATGCGGAAAGAGATCGGCGGCGGCAAGGACGGCCGCGATCAGCCGGCGCCGGCACAGCTCCGGCCAGGGATCGCGGCTGTCCTCATCGCGCCAGCTCGACATGCCTAGCTCTGGTCGACCTGACGCGCGCGCTCCCGCAGCACGAATTTCTGCACCTTGCCGGTCGAGGTCTTTGGAATGTCGATGAACACGACGTGGCGCGGACATTTGTAACGGGCGAGCCGGTCGCGGCACCAGGCCATCAATTCCTCGCCCGTCGCCTCCACGCCGGGCTTCAATTCGACGAAGGCGCAGGGCGTCTCGCCCCATTTCTCGTCCGGCCGCGCCACGACCGCGGCAAGTTGCACGGCCGGATGCTGGAACAGCGCGTCCTCGACTTCTATGGAAGAAATGTTCTCGCCGCCGGAGATGATGATGTCCTTGGAGCGGTCCTTGAGCTGGATGTAGCCGTCGGGATGCTTGACGCCGAGATCGCCGGAATGAAACCAGCCGCCGGCGAAGGCCTTTTCGGTGGCGGCCTTGTTCTTGAGGTACCCTTTCATTACGACATTGCCGCGGAACATCACTTCGCCAAGCGTCGCGCCATCGGCGGGAAGAATTTGCATCGTCTCCGGTTCGATGACTTCGAGCCCTTCCAGTGCATGATAGCGCACGCCCTGGCGCGCCTTCAGCGCGGCCTGATCGGGGCCGTCGAGCGCATTCCACGATTCATGCCAGTCGTTGACCACCGCCGGGCCATAGGTTTCGGTCAGGCCATAGAGGTGGGTCACCTCGAAGCCGGCGTCCCTCATCGCCGCGAGTACGGCGGCGGGCGGCGGCGCCGCGGCGGTGAAGAAGCGCACCTTATGGGGCAGCGGGCGCTTCTCCGCGGCCGGGGCGTTGAGCAGCGTCGACATGACGATCGGCGCCCCGCAAAGATGCGTGACCTTGTGGCGCTCGATGAGATCGTACATCAGACTGGCGCGCACCTGGCGCAGGCACACATGCGTCCCCGCTTTCACGCTGATCGACCAGGGGAAGCACCAGCCGTTGCAGTGAAACATCGGCAGCGTCCACAAGTACACCGGATGGCGGCCCATATCGGCCGTCACGACATTGCCGACCGCCAAAAGACTGGCGCCGCGATGGTGATAGACGACGCCTTTCGGATCGCCCGTCGTGCCGGACGTGTAGTTGAGGGTGATCGCGTCCCATTCGTCGCGAGGCGGCGACCAGTCATGGTTTTCGTCGCCCTCGGCGAGAAGCGCCTCGTAGTCCACCGCGCCGATCGGCTCGCCGGGGCCGGAATATTCCGCATCGTCATGGTCGACGATCAAGGGACGCGCCGCGCATTTGGCGAGGGCGTCACGCGCAAGTTTCGAGAATTCGCGATCGACGATGAGCGCCTTGGCTTCGCCGTGGGCGAGCATGAAGGCGATCGCGGCCGCGTCGAGGCGCGTATTGAGCGTGTTGAGCACGGCGCCGCACATCGGAACGCCGTAGTGACATTCGAGCATCGCCGGCGTGTTGGCGAGAAGTACGGCGATCGTATCGCCGCGTCCGAAGCCGCGGCGCGTCAGGACCGACGCGAGGCGACGCGAACGGGCGTAGAATTCGCGATAGCTGCGCTTGAGCGCGCCATCGATGACGGCGACATGATCGGGAAAGACCGCCGCCGCCCGCTCCAAAAAGGTCAGGGGCGTCAGCGGTTGAAAATTAGCGGGATTGCGGTCGAGGTCGACGTCGTAGGCGGAAACTATCATGCCGGGTCTCGCTCAGGCTCGGACGGCGCATCATAGCCGAGCCGAGCCCCGCCGCGACCGTCTGTCTAGCCCCGGAAAGCGAAAAATCGAAAGCCGGCGAAAGTCAGGACCATCGCCGAGCCGGCGCCGCAAGCGACCGACAAGGCGATCAGCGCCGGGCTCCGCTCAAAACCAAGCGCCGCGCTCGCCATCAAGGCGGCGGCATAGACCGCATAGTTGAGCGCCTGGCCGCCCGCCGCAACGACAATGTAACGCCCGAATTCGCTTCCCCAGTGACCGCGCCCGCCAAATGTGAAGGCGCGGTTGAGCAGGAAAGTCGCGACCGTCGCCACAACCACGGCCGGCGGGCGGGACAGGAAGGGCGATGCGCCCAGGCCCGAGGCGATCAGCACCGTCAAGCCGGCGTCGACGCAAAAGCCGAGCGCGCCGATGATGATAAAGGCCGGAACCTGGCGCGCGAGATCGTCTCGCGCGGCGATTGCGCCATGTCCTGGGGTCAATGGACCGGGCCTCCGAAGGAATTGGCGTCAAATTGCGCCCGGGCGCCTTAAGGAAGGGTTAGGCGGTGAGCTCGGCGATCCCTTCCCAGACCAGCCGCAGGCCAATCAGGAAGGTCAGGACATAGACCAGGGTGTAGAAGCGATCAGGGTTGACGCGGCGGACCAGCCACACGCCGGCGAAGGTCGAGAGAATCGCTAGCGGAAACAAAGTCGCGGCGGTCGAAAGGTTCTGGGGCGAAAATTGTCCAAGGGCGAAATAAGGCACGACTTTCAATAGGTTGACGGCGGCGAAGAACATCGTGGCGGTGCCGGCGAACGTTCGCGGGCTGAGGCGTTGCGGCATTACATAAACTTGAAACGGCGGGCCGCCGGCGTGACTGACGAAGCTGGTGAAGCCGGCGACCGCGCCCCAGAAAATTCCAGGGGCGAGGGTTGGGCGGATCGCCTCCGGCTCGCCGCCCCAGGAGCGCAGGACGATAAAGAGCACGAAGCCGATCGATATCAGCCCGACGGCGAGCCGCACCAGGGCCTCGCTGACCGCGGCGGCGAGGAGCCAGCCGAAGAAGACGCCGATCAACGACGCCGGGATCAGGATCAGGAGATTGCGCTTCTCCCAATCCCGGCGAAAGGCCCAGACGCTGACCCAATCTTGAACGATAAGGATCGGCAGCAAGAGGGCTGCGGCCTCGACCGGCGAAATCACCAGGCAGAGCAGCGGCATCGACAGCGAATTGAGGCCTGAGAAGCCGCCTTTGGCGAGACCGAGCAGAATCACCGCTGGAACGGCGGCGGCGTAGAAACCCCAGTTGACGACCATATCGCCGCGTTCCGAACCGCCTTGGCCTAATCGTAGATTGCGTTCGCGCGCGGCGCATCGCAAAACGCTTGCTTTGGGAAATGCCGCAGGGAGGAGCGAATGCCCAGCCGCTATGGCCAAGTCTATGCGAAGTGGCGCGCCGATCCACAAGCCTTTTGGGCCGAGGCCGCAGGCGAAATCGACTGGATCGCCGCGCCGAAACGCATTTTCGATGAAGAAGCGGGCGTTTACGGTCGCTGGTTCCCCGATGCGACTTGCAACACCTGCTTCAACGCGCTCGACCGCCATGTCGCGGCCGGGCGGGGCGATCAGACCGCAATCATTTACGATAGTCCGGTGACCGGCGCGAAACGGCGCACGTCCTATGCCGAATTGCTCGACGAGGTCGCGGCGCTGGCCGCCGCGCTGCTTTCTTTCGGGATAGAAAAGGGCGACCGGGTCGTCATCTATATGCCGATGATTCCCGAGGCGGTCGCGGCGATGCTCGCTTGCGCGCGCGTCGGCGCGGTCCATTCGGTCGTCTTTGGGGGCTTTGCGGCCAAGGAGCTCGCCGCCCGCATCGACGACGCCCGGCCGAAGCTCATCCTCGCCGCCTCTTGCGGCGTCGAGCCGGGGCGCATCGTGCCCTACAAGCCGCTGCTCGATGCGGCGATCGAACTTGCCGCCCACAAGCCGGCGGCCTGTCTTGTTCTGCAGCGTCCTCAAATCGAGGCGAAGATGATCGCCGGCCGCGATCACGACTGGGCCGATACTTTCGCCGCGGCGAGGGACAAAGGGAGACGCGCGGCCTGCGTCGAGGTCGCCGCGACCGATCCGCTCTATATTCTCTACACATCCGGCACGACCGGCGCGCCGAAAGGCGTGGTGCGCGACAATGGCGGCCACATGGTCGCGCTCAAATGGTCGATGCCCAACATCTATGGCGTCGCGCCGGGCGAAACCTTTTGGACCGCCTCCGACATCGGCTGGGTCGTCGGCCATTCCTATATCGTCTATGCGCCGTTGCTCCACGGCTGCACGAGCGTACTTTACGAGGGCAAGCCTGTCGGCACGCCCGACGCCGGCGCCTTCTGGCGGGTGATCGAGGAGCACAAGGTCGTCTCCTTCTTCACCGCGCCGACAGCGTTTCGCGCTGTGCGCAAGGAGGATCCCGAGGGCGCGCTCATCAAGAAATATTCAACGGCGTCGCTTCGCGCCCTCTTCCTTGCCGGCGAGCGCGCCGACCCCGAGACGCTCGCCTGGGCTGGGCGCATGCTGAATATCCCTGTCGTCGATCATTGGTGGCAGACCGAGACCGGCTGGGCGATCGTCGCCAACCCGGCCGGCCTCGGTCTTTTGCCGATCAAGCCCGGCTCGCCAACCAAGCCGATGCCCGGTTACGCCATCGAGGTCGTCGACGATGCGGCGGTCCCGGTCAAACCCGGCGTGATGGGATCGATCGTCATCAGGCTGCCGCTGCCGCCCGGCGCGTTGCCGACGCTTTTTCAGAACGACGAGCGGATGGTCGAGAGCTACCTTTCTGAGTTCAAAGGCTACTACAATACATCGGATGCCGGGTACATAGACGCGGACGGCTATCTCTTCGTGATGGGACGTACCGACGACGTCATCAATGTCGCCGGCCACCGGCTGTCGACGGGGGGCATGGAGGAAGCGCTGTCCGCCCATAAAGACGTCGCCGAATGCGCGGTGATCGGGATCAAGGACGAGATCAAGGGCGAGGCGCCTTTGGGCTTCGTCGTGTTGAAGGCGGGCGTCAAACGCGAGCCCGCGGACGTCGAGCGAGAGATCGTCGCGCTGGTGCGCGAGCGGGTCGGCCCGGTCGCCGCTTTCAAGCGCGCCGTCACCGTCAGCCGCCTGCCCAAGACTCGATCGGGGAAGATCCTGCGCGGCACCATGAAGAAAATCGCCGACGGCGAGACCTGGACGGCGCCGGCGACGCTCGACGATCCGGCGGCGCTCGATGAAATCGCCGCGGCGCTGAAGCGCTAGACGCACTTCAGCCGGCCGATCGTCGAGGCGTATTTACTCCGTCCGACCGCTTTTTGCGCGCGGCGTGAACTCTTCGAGGCGTTCACGCGTTTGTCGAACGATCCGCCGCGCCGGCGCGGTCGTTCGCCAATACGTCGCCCGGAGGTTCTTGATGAAATCGCGCAGGTCGCTCCTCTGATCGAAAGATGTCCGCCGCAGCTCTACGGCGGCGCCGAACGCAGCGTGGAGCCCTGCTCTCCCAAGGCGTTGCGGCTCGATTCCAGGGTCCAGGACCCAATGCCCCATCACATCGCGATGCTGGGCAGAGTGCGCCGACGGGCGAACGAGTTCGATATTCTCCACTTCCAGATCGACATTCTCGCCTTTCTGGGGCGGATCTCGCAAGAGAAGCGCCCCGATCGCGCCATCGAAATCGCCTCGCGCGCCGGCATGCGGCTAAAAATCGCCGCCAAGGTGGATAAAGTTGACGAGGACTATTGGCGATCGACGATCAAGCCGATGATCGCAGCCCATCCGGGCGTCGAATTCATCGGCGAGATCGCCGATCGTCAAAAGGCGGATTTTCTGGGCAATGCCACGGCGTTGCTCTTTCCGATCGATTGGCCTGAACCCTTCGGCATCGTTATGATCAAGGCGATGGCCTGCGGAACCCCGGTGATCGCGTTCCGCAGGGGCGCGGCGCCGGAAGTGATCGCCGACGGCGTCAGCGGCTTCTTCGTCGACAGCGTTGCCGAGGCGGTCGAAGCGGCAAAGCGCATTTGGACGATTGATCGGGCTGACGGGCGGCGCTTTTTCGAAGAGCGTTTCACGGTCCAACGAATGGCGGAAGATTATCTGGAAATCTACCGCGCTCTTCTCGGCGCCCGGACCGACGGTCTTCATCTGCGGCGCGCGGCGGGCCATGGCCTGCATGTCGTCGCCTGACCAACTGGGGTACGGATGGGGTGAGCAAAGGCGGCGCAATTTTGCAAACGAGTGTCGCAGCAGATGAGTCTGCTCCGCCGCTCGCTCCCTTTTTCATTCCTGCCGCAACGCCTCTGCAGGAGCGCCGCCCCTTCGCGTTGAAGTGCGGCGATATTTTCGCCGTCTTCAATGAAAGCGGCGACGCCGCGTCCGCGCCCGGCAGGCCGGAAGGGATCTTCTACCGCGATACGCGCTATCTTTCTCACCTCTTCCTCACGATCAACGGCGCGCGGCCGATGGTGTTGAGCTCGGCCGTGCGCGACGACAACGCCACTTTAACCTGCGACCTCGCCAATCCCGACCTTTACGACCCTGACGGCCGCCTCGTCTACGAACATGACCTCATCCACATCCAACGTTCGCGCTTCTTGTGGAACGCCGCCTGCTTCGAACGCATCTTCGTGCGGAATTTCGACGAGCAAACGCGGCGCATTCACTTGGGCCTCGCCTTCGCCGCCGATTTTGCCGACCTCTTCGAAACGCGCGGCAAGCAACGCGAGCGCCGCGGCGAGACGCATCCTCCCGTGGTCGGCGAGAACCAGGTCGCGCTGAGCTACACGGGGCTCGACGCATGTCGTCGCACGACGGTCCTGCGCTTTGACCCTTCGCCGACAAGACTTCTCGGCGATCAAGCCGTGTTCAGATTCGATCTCGCGCCGTGCGAATCGCTTTCCCTGTTTGTCGAAATCAATTGCGCCGCGGACGGCGCCGGCCAGCCCGTTCGCCGCTCTTTTCTCAGCGGATTGCGCGCGGCCCGAAGGGCATTGCGTCGCTCGGCGTCGCGGGCGGCGACCATCAGCGCCTCGAATGAAGTCTTCAACGAAACGGCGCGTCGCAGCATTTCCGATCTTTACATGCTGATCACCGATCTGCCTGAAGGGCCTTATCCCTACGCCGGCATCCCGTGGTTCAGCACGGTGTTCGGACGCGACGCATTGATCACCGCGCTCGAGACGCTGTGGCTCGATCCCGCGATCGCGCGCGGCGTGCTCGGACATCTTGCCGCCAACCAGGCGACGGACATCGATCCCGCGGCGGACGCCGAGCCGGGCAAGATCCTTCACGAAGTGCGGCATGGGGAGATGGCGGCGCTCGGCGAGGTGCCCTTTCGCCGGTACTACGGCAGCATCGACTCGACGCCGCTCTTCGTCATGCTCGCCGACGCCTATCTAGAGCGTACCGGCGATCTTTCCTTCATTCGCCGGCTTTGGCCGAACATCAAGGCGGCGCTGGATTGGATCGAGCGTTATGGCGACCGGGACGGCGACGGCTTCGTCGAATATGGCC
>DASZFX010000183.1:0-6261 GCA_035939375.1 Roseiarcus sp. | reverse complement strand
GAGACGGATGACGCGGCCCATATTCTCCGCTCTGGTGATGATGTCGCGAAAGGTCAGTTCGCCGGCGCTGCGGCGCGTCGCGCGACGCAGTTCGTCTTCGAGGGCGTCGACGCGCAGCGCGTTCTTGATCGAAACCTGCAGCCGCTCTGCGCCGACCGGCTTGACGACGAAATCGAGCGCGCCGGCGCGCATCGCCGAGATCACCGCTTCGATCGAGCCATGCGCGGTCTGAACGATCGCCGGAACCGTGATGTCGCTGCGGCGCATGCGCTCGAGGACGCCCATGCCGTCGAGATCAGGCATGACGAGATCGAGAATGACGAGATCGACCGGCGGGCGATCCGGAGATTGCAGCCTTAGGAGGGCGCCTTCGCCCGATTCTGCGGTCTCAGCTTCGTAGCCGAAGCGCCGAATCATCGCCTCCAACAGTCGCCGCTGAATCGGATCGTCGTCGACTATCAGAACCAAGGCGGCCATCGGCGCTCCTCACATGCGGCGAAGTCAGCCGCTTTGCAGGCGCATCGTGCGCGATTGCAGTAAACGTCGCCTTAACAGCGTCCCATTTTGGCGCCCCGTTGCGCCATCGGCCATTGAACGCGCGGGCGTCATGGCCGATATAGGCGCAAGGGATCGGCAAAGGCGGGACGCAATGATTTTTGAACGCGCGAATCTCCCTCAGGCCGCATCGCATGCGACGCGCGCTGGCGAAGCGGACCTCGGTCCGCTGCCGGAGTGGCGGCTTGACGATCTCTACCCGAGCATGGATTCGCCGGCCTTCGCGGACGATGCGCGCCGCGCCGCCGAAGAGGCGAAAGCGTTCGCTGCGACTTATCGCGGCAAGCTGGAGCAGATGGCGCGCGGACCTGCCGCGGGCGATGCGCTCGTCGTCGCGGTCAGAGCCTATGAGGCGTTGCAGGATCTCGTCGGGCGAATCATTTCGTACGCCGGTCTCGTTTACGCCGCCGACACTTCAGATCCCGCGCGGGCGAAATTCTATGGCGACGTACAGCAGAAAGCGACCGATATCGCCGGCGATCTCCTGTTCTTCGAACTCGAGCTCAATCGTCTCGACGATGCCCTGATCGAAGCCGCGCTGGCGAGCCCGGCGCTCGCGCACTATCGGCCCTGGCTCGAGGACATCCGCCGCGAGCGCCCGCATCAACTCGGCGACGAGATCGAGCAACTCTTCCTCGAAAAATCGGTGACGGGCGTTGCGGCCTGGAACCGATTGTTCGACGAGACCATATCGGCGCTGCGCTTCAAATTCGAAGGCGAGGAGCTGACGCTGGAGCCGCTGCTCGCCAAGATGCAGGACCCCGACGAAACGAAACGCGAAGCCGCCGCCAACGCGCTCGCCGAGACGCTCGGCGCGAATTTGCGAACCTTTTCGCTCATCGCCAACACGCTCGCCAAGGACAAGGAGATTTCCGACCGCTGGCGGAAATTCGCCGACATCGCCGATTCGCGTCATCTCGCCAATCGCGTCGAACGAGAGGTCGTCGAAGCCCTGGTCGCGGCGGTCGCCAGCTCCTATCCGCGCCTGTCGCACCGCTATTACAAACTAAAGGCGCGCTGGTTCGGCAGGAGGGAACTCAATCACTGGGACCGCAACGCCCCTTTGCCCGACGCGCCCGAACGCTTCTTCACCTGGAGCGCGGCCAAGGACACGGTGCTCGACGCCTATCGCGGCTTCTCGCCGCGCATGGCCGACATCGCCCGCCGCTTCTTCGACGAAGGCTGGATCGACGCGCCGGTGCGGCCGGGCAAGGCGCCGGGCGCTTTCGCCCATCCGACGACGCCTTCGGCGCATCCTTATGTTCTCGTCAACTACCTCGGCAAGCCGCGCGACGTCATGACTCTCGCTCACGAGCTTGGCCATGGTGTGCACCAGACGCTCGCCGCCCCGAATGGCGCGCTGATGGCGCCGACGCCGTTGACATTGGCCGAGACGGCCTCGGTCTTCGGCGAGATGCTGACCTTCCGCGCGCTGCTCGCCTCGACGAGCGACCCTGCAACGCGCAAAGCCATGCTGGCGGCCAAGGTGGAGGATATGCTGAACACGGTGGTGCGCCAGATCGCCTTTTATACGTTCGAACGCAAGCTTCACACCGATCGCAAGCAGGGCGAACTCACCGCCGAGGATATCAGCCGTCTCTGGATGAGCGTGCAAAGCGAGAGCCTTGGTCCGGCGATCAGGCTCCGGGCGGGCTACGAAACCTATTGGGCCTATATCGGCCATTTCATTCATTCGCCCTTCTACGTCTACGCCTATGCATTCGGAGATTGCCTCGTCAATTCGCTCTACGGCGTTTACGAGAACGCCCGCGAAGGCTTCGCTGAAAGGTACCTGGCGATGCTGGCGGCGGGCGGCACCAAGCACCATTCCGAGCTGCTTGCGCCTTTCGGGCTCGATGCGCGCAATCCGTCCTTTTGGAAGATCGGCCTGTCGCTGATCGAGCGGATGATCGATGAGCTGGAGGCGATGGGGTAGCGGCGCGGCCGACATCCGATCGGATAGTTGGGTTCATGCAGGACGAGGAAGCCAATCGATTTTCGGCGCGGGCGGCGCGCTATGCGCGCGTCGGCGCCAATGTCGGCGCGCTCGCCGCCCGCATGGCTTCGAACCGTCTTCTCGGCGGCCAGGACGGGCGCAGCCAGGCCCAGGCGCTTGCCGGCGCGCTCGGCTCGCTCAAAGGCCCGTTGATGAAGGTCGCCCAGATGATGGCGACGATTCCCGAGGCGCTGCCGCCGGACTATGCCGAGGAATTGATGCGCCTCCAGGCCGAGGCGCCGCCGATGGGCGCGGCCTTCGTCAAGCGGCGCATGCAGGCCGAGCTTGGACCGGGCTGGCGGGCGCGCTTTGCGTCCTTCGATCTCCATCCGGCCGCCGCCGCGTCGCTCGGTCAAGTCCATCGCGCCGTCGCGCTCGATGGCTTGGGCCTCGCCTGCAAGCTGCAATATCCCGACATGGCCTCGGCGGTCGAAGCCGATCTTGCCGAACTTGATCTTCTCTTTTCGATCCATCGCCGCATGGGTCCGGCGATCGACACGCGCGAAATCGCTTTGGAAATCGGCGCGCGCATTCGCGAGGAGCTCGACTATCGTCGTGAAGCCAAGCTCGCAAACCTCTATCGCGTCATGCTCGACGATCGCCCTCAAGTGCGCGTTCCGCGCGTCGTCGGCGAACTCTCGACGCGCCGGCTCTTGACCATGGAATGGCTCGACGGCGAAAGACTCGTCAAATTCGAGAAGGCGTCGCACGCGGCGCGCAATGCGATCGCCATGGCTCTGTTCGAGGCGTGGTGGCGGCCGTTCTCGCGCTACGGGGTGATTCACGGCGATCCGCATCTCGGCAATTATACGATCGTCGGCAAGGGCGAGGACATTGCCGGCGTCAATCTATTCGACTATGGCTGCATCAGAATATTTCCGCCGTCTTTCGTCGGCGGCGTCGTCGACTTGTACCAGGGCCTCAAGACGGGGGATGGGGCCAGAATCGTCCATGCCTATGAGACCTGGGGCTTTACCGGGTTGAAGCGCGAGGCGATTGACGCGCTCAACATCTGGGCGCGTTTCATCTATGGGCCGCTGATCGACGATCGCACGCGCACCATCGCCGACGGCGTCAAGCCGGGACGCTATGGACGGCGCGAAGCTTTCGCGGTGCATCAGGCGTTGAAGGCGCACGGCCCGCTCACCGTGCCGCGCGAATTCGTTTTCATGGACCGCGCCGCGATCGGCCTCGGCGGCGTGTTCCTGAGGCTCGCCGCCGAGCTCAACTTCCATCGCCTGTTCGAAGAGGCGATTCAGGGCTTTGCGATCGAGGAGGTCGCGTGCCGGCAGGCCGAGGCGCTGAAGGCGGTGGGGCTGGACGAAGAGCGTTAGAGCGGCTGCGTACCAAGGCGCGGCCACGTCGACCGATCGGCCTCAATCGCCCCATGGGCGCTGCTCGGCCTGCCCGCGTAGGTGATGGCGAGCACGGTGGCGTCATGCAAGGTAGTACGTCAACGCGTCCGCGCCCGCGGCCGATTTTTTTTTGCGTACTTATTGCAGCGGCGAATATGCCGTTGCTGAGCACGGCGATGCGGCCGATGTCCTGACCGGCGAGACGGTTGTAGATGATCGCCATGCCGCGAGCGGCAATCGGCGTCCTCGTCAAATCGGCGTTGCGCCTCCCCGCCATTCCCGCGCTATTGCCCGATCTGGTCGATCTCCTGGAAGCGGTCGCCCTCCACCTTGTTGACGAAGATGACTGCGGCGAGATTGTCGCCTTTCGCGCTCCATTCGACGGGCTTGACGTAGGCGACGCCTTGAAATTTGATTCCTTTCAGGGCGGAAAGGACGTCAGCGCGGCTTGGTACGGCGCCCTTGGCTTTGGCCGCCGCCTCGATCGCCGCGATGAGCACGCGCGCGCTATCGTAGGAATTGGCGGCGTAATTGTTGATCGCGCCATATTTGGCGTTATAGGCGGCGGCGAATTCGGCCGAGCCCGGAACTTTGCCGAGCGCCGGCGCGGCGGAAAGGATGCGCACGCCCTCGCCCTTCTCCGCCGCGCCCGCGGCTGGAAGGATGAAGCCCTTCACGTCCCAGCAGCCGTCGCCGCAGGCGAAGAGCTGGTTCTTCCCCTGATCGCGCATTTCCTTGAGGATCAAGGATCCCTCGCGGATGCCGGCGAAGAAGAGCAGGTCGAAGTCTTTCGGCAATCCATTGACGAGGTCGGCGAATTGCGTGTCGCCTACTTTGACTTGGACGCGCGCCGCAATCGCGCCGCTCTTGGCTTCGAAGCCCTTGCTGAAACTCTCGGCCAAGCCCTTCCCATATTGCGTGCCGTCGTCGATGACGACGGCGCGACGCTTGCCCATCTTGTCGATCAGATAAGCGGCGAGGCCCGGTCCTTTGCGATCGTCGCGATTGGTCAGGCGGAAGACATTGGCGAGGCCGTTCTCGGTCACGGCCGGATTGGAGGACATCGGCGTGATCATGGCGAGGCTGCAGGTCGCATAGACCTTGGACGCCGCGATGGTGACGCCGCTGTTGACGTGACCGACAATCCCGAGCGCCGGGCCGGCGCAGAATGCATTGGCGACGGATTCGCCCGCGCCAGCGTCGGCCTTGTCGTCCAGTGCGTCGGCGACGATTTTCGCGCCGAGCACGCCGCCGGCCGCGTTCTTCTCGGCGACCGCGAGATCGATGGCCTGGCGCATTTCAACGCCGAATGTCGCTGAGCCGGTGGTCAGCGGGCCGCCGACGCCGATGTGGATGTCCTGACCTGAGAGTTGCGCCGACGCCGGCGGCGCCGACGCCGCAAACACAGCAAGGACAAGGAGTTCTATCGCGAAAAGCGGGAATGCCGCGCGACGCGTCATTTCAACCTCCCCAAACACGGTGGTCGGTTAAGCTAGCGCGCCCTGATTAACCCGTAAAGTTACTTTTGAAGGTTATACTCCCTGGGCCGCAATCGCGGCTCACCCTCCCCCGCCGCCGGTCCTTTCCGCGAGCATTCTGGCGATATGCGCGCGCAGTTGGGCAATCCCGTCGCCGTCGCGGGCCGAGGTGAAGAAGACTTCCGGGAAGGCGGCGGGATGGGTCTTTAACGCCGCTTCGACATTGGCCAGTCGCTCCGTTTGCTCGGCGGCTCTGACCTCGTCGCGCTTGGTCAACACAACGACATAGGAGACAGCTGCAGCGTCGAGCGTCTTCATCATCTCGGTGTCGCTGTCTTTGAGGCCATGACGCCCGTCGACGAGCAGGAAAACCCGCGTCAAGGTCGCGCGGCCGCGCAGATAATCGCGGGCGAGCTTGGTCCAGGAAGCGGCCTTGTCCTTGGCCACCGCCGCATATCCGTAGCCAGGCATATCGACGAGCCGCAACTTGCCGGCAAGATCGAAGAAGATCAGCTCCTGGGTACGGCCGGGCGTGTGCGAGGTTCGAGCAAGCGTATGTCGGCCGGTGAGGGCGTTGACGAGCGAGGACTTGCCGACATTGGAGCGGCCGGCGAATGCGACTTCCGGCGGGCCGATCGGCGCCAGCGCGTCGGGACGCGCCGCGGCGAAGATAAAATCGCAAGGGCCGGCGAAGAGCTTGCGTCCGGCTTCAGCGAAGTCCAAGCGAATCTCCGACGCTTACGTCGGTCGGGCGCGGGCGAAGACCTTGCTGAGATTGCCCCACAATTCCACCTTCACTCCGGCGCGGCGCATGATGACATATTGCTGGAGCACGGAGAGCGTGTTGTTGCACGTCCAATAGATGACGAGGCCCGAA
>DASZFX010000182.1:0-4309 GCA_035939375.1 Roseiarcus sp. | reverse complement strand
GTCTATGAATGGGAGTGCTGCCTGCAGCATCCCGAGGTGGCGGCGAAGAGGGGCGCTGAGTTCATCGCCGATCACATCATCGAAGTGACCGACCGCGTCTTCGACGATTTCGCCGCGACGGGCGCTGATCGGGCCACCAATCTCAAGCTGCTCGGCGTCAAGGGCTGATCCAGATGGTCTATGCGACGGCGGGTGGCGGCGGGGCGAAGAAACTGCGGATCGGCATGGTCGGGGGCGGGCGCAACGCCTTCATCGGCGCGGTCCATCGCATGGCCGCGCGCCTCGACGATATGATCGCGCTCAGCGCCGGAGCGCTTTCGGCGGACCCTGACAATGCGCGCCTCTCCGGGGCCGATCTCGGCCTCGCGCCCGATCGCGTCTATGCGGACTTTCGCGAAATGGCGGCGCGAGAAGGAGCGCGAGCGGATGGGATCGAGGCGGTCGTCATCGTCACGCCAAACCATCTTCATCACCCGGTGGCGAAAGCCTTCCTCGAAGCCGGGATCGACGTCATCTGCGATAAGCCCTTGGCGACGTCGCTTGGCGAGGCCAAGGAGCTCATCGCGCTCACCCGCACGAAAAAGCTCATCTTCGCCGTCACGCTGAACAACACCGGCTATCCGATGGTGCGCCAGGCGCGCGAGATGATCCAAGGCGGCGAGATCGGCGATATCCGCGTCGTTCACGCGGCCTACATCCAGGACTGGCTGACCCATCCGATCGACGCCGAAGGCCAGAAACAAGCCGAATGGCGGACGGACCCGGCCCGCGCCGGCGCCTCGGCATGCCTCGCCGATATCGGCGTACACGCCCATAATCTTGCGCTTTTCGTCACCGGGCTCGAACTCGACGAGGTCGCGGCGGATCTTACGACTTTCGCGCCCGGTCGGCGGCTGGACGACAACGCCCATGTCCTGATGCGTTTCGTCGGCGGCGCCAGAGGCTTGCTGGCTTCGAGCCAGGTCGCGGTCGGCAATCTCAACAATCTGAGCCTGAAGGTCTATGGTACGAAAGGCGGGCTGGAATGGGCCGGCGAGACGCCAGAGTTCCTGCGCTTCACGCCCTATGGCGAGCCGACGCGGATTTTGCAGCGCGGCGGCCCGGCAAATTCAAGCGAGGCCAAGCGCGGTTCGCGCATGCCGGCCGGCCATCCCGAGGGCTATATCGAGGGCTTCGCAAATCTTTATCGCGATGCTGCCGAATTGATCGCAGCGCGCCGCGCCGGCCGGCCCGCCGATCCGGCCGCAGTGGCGGGGACGCCCGACGTCGTCGATGGGGCCCGCGGCGTCGCCTTCATCGAGGCGGCGGTGGCTTCCAGCAGGAACAAGAGCGCCTGGACTTCCGCGCGGCTGGCGTAGAAGGCCAGCGCGGTGACGCCGTCGCGGGTCTGTGACGTTGCTGATCGTCATTGCGAGGGGCGAAGCGGCAAAGCAATCCATTGGGGCGCCGTCGCCACAAGGCGGACTTGGCCTGAAGTCTTCGCGCCCAGGCCAACAGAAAGCGCCGTCGCCCGCCGTTCCACGTAGAGCATTCGCCGTACCATCGCGCCGCCGCATCCCGGCCCGTTTCGGGCGGGGGGGGTCGTTTAGAAAACGGTCAAGCCCTTTTCGCCGGCGCAATCATCGCGGGCGTGCTTTTGCCAAGAGATTGCTTGTAGGGCGAGCCGGGGCCTTTCGGCTTATCCGCCTTCGGCTTCTTGGTTTCCTTGGTCTTCTTCATCTGGCCTTTGGCCATTGCGTCCTCCCCTCACTGAGACTTACCGGCTTGAGACTTGCTCCCATGCGCCTCGCGCCTCTCGGCGCGTGCGGGCCGATCAAATCATTGTTTGGCGAAATAAAAAAAAACAGTTTCACCGGCCGGGCTCGACTCAAACCCGGCCTGTGGAGCAGTTCTTTGGGCTATGCGTTCAGCGAGCGAGTCCGAAGCGCGAAATCAGTTCGCTTGATCTTCGGTCGATGGCTGCGCTTGCGCAGTATGCTGCGCCGCCTGATCCTTGGCGGCTGTGGTGAGGTTGAAATCGCAGGCGAGCGTCGGCGTGGCCATCGCGGCCAGAAGACCAAAACCAAGCAGCAATCCGCGTAGTTTCGAGCGCATGACAAGCCTCCATGCCCGACCAGCGCCAACAAGCTTAGCCCTGTTGCGCGATGACGCCAAGAGGAGGGCCCAGCCGCCAGGATGACAAAGGCCGGAGCGCGCCGGAGCCGATGATGGGTCGTCGGCGGGATGGGGGGCGAGATTTGACGAGGGACGATCGGCTAGCTTCATCCCGCCGGCCCGTGAGAGCCTGTGGGCCGCCCTCGGTTCAACGCCACTGACCGCGCGCGGGTCGATCGGCCCCGTCTGAGCGTCAGCGGGGTCAATCTTAATTCACGGCCAAATCGTCAGGCCGCGACAGTCAAGGGCGGAAAGGTCGGGGTCGCCCCACGCTCGAGGAGGATATCTAGTTCTTCATCGCTCGCTTCGCTCGGCGCGATGAACCTGAAATGCTCGCCGGCCTCTTGAGCGGCTTGCAGATCCTCCAGAACCTCAAAGAGATCCGCGCGCTCCGCCTGCCAGTGGGTCTGAGTCGCATTTTGAGCGATACGCTCAACATACCACGCTGTTCTCACTGACGCCTCCTTACCCCCGGAAGGCAAGGTCGACCGGCGAGGCGGCGCTATTTGGGCGGAAATTGGACCGGCGCGCGACGACGCCCACAACGGTAAGCCTTATTTCGCCAAGCCTCGTACAAGGCCGACGCCAACGGGAGTCAGGTGAAAAGGATCTACGGCGACGATGGCCCGGATTTTGCGGCGGCGGGCTGGCGCCCGGGATTTTGGCGCCGGAGGTGGCTCGGAATAGGGCGCGCCCCGCTCAAATGGAACGGATCGCCCCCCTTGGGGGTTAGATCGGATATTGGGGAAGGCGATGCAATGACCGGAAAGCAAGAAAGCATTCAGGAGACGGACGCGCGCCTTCGCCAAATGGCGCTTCAGATCTGGACCGAGCTGCGTCGACCGGGTGGCCGCGCCCGGCCAGACAGGGCGCAAGTGACTGCGAAGGGCGCGGCGGGCGTCGCGTCGCCAGCAGCCAAAAAGCTCAGGTCACCGCCAGCGTCGGACGCCAAGCCGGCCGATGCACGGCCGACGAGCGGGCGCGCCGCTCGTCCGCCCAAAGCGCCAGCGCGACAAAAGCACCGCCGCGCAGCGGCGGGAGCCTCGCCGCGACGGCAGGCCGTCTGAACATTGCAGAGGAGGGATGGAGGCGGCGCCCGCCGAATTCGGGGGGTCGCCCGCGATTCAATAGGTCGAGCGGAGCGGCGGAGCTGGGCTGATCGGAATTGGCGCCATCAGTACTTGCGGGCCATAGGGGACGGGAGCGACCGGCGGTCCGTCGAGAGGAACGCCGGCCAGCGCCGCGGCGACTTCTTGCCGGCGGTGAAAGATGGCGGCGCGGCACCGCATATAGGCTGGGGACCAAGGTTGGGCGCCAAAGGATTGGCATTGCTCGTCGTCGGCGGCGACGACCGCCGCGGCGCGGTCTTCCGGCGTACACAAGCATCCCGAGATAGGCGCCGCCAGGGTCAACACCAGCCAGAGACGAAGCACCATGGGCTCCTGATTCGCGTGAATGACGCGAGTATGGGTCGGCGGGGGTAAAGAGAGCGTGATGCCTCCGCCAAGGCCGAACCTCTCTCGGCGCGCGCGACCGCGCTCCGTGCGGCGGAGGGACGTCCCCGCCGCAGTCAACGACAAAAATTTCCTATAAACAGCGCGATCGGGCCGGAAGTTAATGGAGCTCCGTAGCAGGTCGCGTCAGGGGAAGCCGCGCGCTCTATCGCCGCCAAAGCGGACAGGTTACTTTGCCGAGGCGGCGCGAAACAAGCGCGGCGGCTGTTCGTGTTTGCGTAACAAGGGGACCTTAAATGAATTTTCGATTTGTTCTTCGTTTCGCCGTCGCCTCGGCTGTCATCGCAGCCTCTCTGCCGGCCCTCTCCCAGGAGCGCGTGAAAATCGGCAATTTGCGCTGCGAAGTGTCGGGCGGCCTCGGCCTTATCATCACATCGACCAAGGAGATGGAATGCGCCTTCACGGCGCCCAACGCGTCCACGCCCTGATTTCGCGCACCTTGACGACGTCGATGCAGAACTCCTGCGCGCCGACGAGAAAAACGATCATCTCGCGCGGCGCATCGCGTCCGCCTTGATCAACTCGACCATTTCGTTTCGCCTTCTTGATGGTCACACGCTGTCGGGGTCGTACCGTAGTTCGGTTCGATGACGATTTCGTCCGCCCGCTCAAAACTCTTTCCAATTGTCGCCGGCGGCGGC
>DASZFX010000181.1:0-3247 GCA_035939375.1 Roseiarcus sp. | reverse complement strand
GCCGCTAACGCAGATCCTAATCCTCAGCTCCCTTCAGGTCGAGGCGATCGCCCGCAATGCGAGAAGGTAGCCTTTCCGTTGGAGGGCGACGAATTCTATGCTCGGGTCGAGACCTCCGGCTCGCGTAGGGAATTTGAGCGGAAACCTCTGATGCTGCGTCGCTTTCGCCGAAGGATTCGCCCAGAAGGAGCCAACAATCAGGAAATTCCCTGCTCATTTCCCTGTTAGCAGGGAATCTTGGGGCGTTCGCCGCGGCAGTCGGGAGGGTCGCAAAATGCTCGCCAGGGCCCCGTCGGCATGCCGGGTCTGTTCGCCTTGGCGCTCCACAACGCGCCGTTCTGAAGCCGTCCGACACCCCTCCGACTGCGTTGGGCGCCGCTGCGCCGACGGATCGCCTTCCCCAGGCGACGGCGCGTCGGGCCAAATCCCGCGGCGGGCTATTGCCGACGCCCGGCAACCTCCGATAGAGATCACGCCGTCATGTTCACGGGCAAATCCATTCTCGTCACCGGCGGCACGGGGTCGTTCGGCAAAGCGTTCATCAGAATCGTTCTGGAGCGCTACAAACCAAGACGCGTCATCGTCTATTCGCGGGACGAACTCAAACAATACGAAATGGCGCGCGAATATGATTCGCCGCAGATGCGCTACTTCATCGGCGACGTGCGCGATCGCGACCGGCTGACGAAGAGTTTCGAGGACGTCGACTACGTCGTCCACGCCGCCGCGCTCAAGCACGTGCCGATCGCCGAATACAATCCCATCGAGTGCATCCGTACCAACGTCAACGGCGCCGAGAACGTCATCGACGCCGCGCTCCAGTGCCGCGTCACCAAGGTCATCGCGCTTTCGACCGACAAAGCCGCCAACCCGATCAATCTCTACGGCGCGACCAAGCTCGCTTCGGACAAGCTCTTCGTCGCCGCCAACAATATGGCCGGCGCGCGCCCGACCCGGTTCAGCGTCGTGCGCTATGGCAATGTCGTCGGCTCGCGCGGCTCGGTGGTGCCGCTGTTCCGGCGCCTTCTCGCCGAAGGCGCCAAGGAGCTGCCGGTTACGGACCTCAGGATGACCCGTTTCTGGATCAGCCTGTCGCAGGGCGTCGACTTTGTGCTGAAATCCTTCGAGCGCATGTACGGCGGCGAGATATTCGTGCCGAAAATCCCGTCATCGCGCATCGCCGATCTCGCCGAAGCGCTCGCGCCGGGGGTTCGCAAAAAGGTGATCGGCATCCGGCCGGGCGAGAAGCTGCACGAGATCATGTGCCCGCGCGACGACAGTCATTTGACGCTCGAATTCGCCGACCATTTCGTCATCCAGCCGACCATCAGTTTCGTTGCGCATCCCGATTACGCGGTCAATGGGCTGGGTGAGAAGGGCGCGCCGGCGGCGCCGGATTTCGAATATGAATCGGGGCGCAATCCGAACTTTCTTTCGGTCGGCGAAATCCGACGGTTCCTGGAGACGATCGCGTGATCCCCTACGGCCGCCAAGACATCAGCGACGAAGACGTCGCTGCGGTCGTGGCGGCGTTGCGGTCGGACTTCATCACGCAGGGGCCGGCGATCCGCGTCTTCGAAGCTTCGCTCGCCGGCTATGTCGGCGCGGCCCACGCCGTCGCGGTCTGCAACGCCACCGCCGCGCTGCACATTGCCTATCTTGCGCTTGGCCTTGGGCCCGGCGATCGGCTGTGGACCACGCCCAACACTTTCGTCGCCACCGCCAACGCCGCACGCATTTGCGGCGCCGAGGTCGATTTCGTCGACATAGCGAGCGACACATATCTGATGGATGTCGACGGTCTCGCCGCCCGCCTCGCGCGGGCGCGCCGCCAGGGCCGGCTGCCGAAAATCGTCGCGCCGGTCCATTTCGCGGGACAATCCTGCGACATGCGGGCGATCAGGGCGCTCGCCGACGATTACAGCTTCAAAATCGTCGAAGACGCGGCCCATGCGATCGGCGCCGATTATCTCGACCGTAAGGTCGGCGATTGCCGCTTCAGCGACCTTGCCGTCTTCAGCTTCCACCCGGTCAAGATCATCACCACCGCCGAAGGCGGCGTCGTCATGGTCAATGATCCGGCGCTGGCGGCGCGGTTGCGCGAATTGCGTTCGCACGGGACGACGCGCGAAGTCTCGCGCATGGAAGGGGCGAGCGAAGGACCTTGGTACTATCAGCAGATCGATCTTGGCTTCAACTACCGCATGACCGATCTTCAGGCGGCGCTGGGCTCGAGCCAGATGAGGCGCATCGACGCCTTCCTCGCGCGGCGCCGCGCCCTCGCCGCGCGATACGACGCAGCGCTCGCCAACCTGCCGCTCGTTCGCCCCGTCCAGAGCCCCGACGGGCGCTCCGCCTTTCATCTTTATCCGATTCAGCTTCATCTCGAAGCGATCGGGCGAAGCAGGCGCGACATATTCGAGAGTCTGCGCGCCGCCGGAATCGGCGTCAACGTTCACTATATTCCCGTGCATCTCCAACCCTACTATCGCCGACGCGGTTTCAAGCCCGGCGATTTTCCTGAGGCCGAGCGCTACTATGAACGCGCGATCAGCATTCCCCTCTTTGCGGCCATGACGGACGCCGAACAGCAGGAGGTCATCGCGCGGCTCTCGGAGACATTGCTCGCCCGCGCGGCCTAAAAGCCATGGATCGTCGCAGCCGCCTCGCCCTCGGGACCGTCCAATTCGGTCTCGCTTACGGCGTATCGCGCGTCGGCGGACGCGTGCCGCTGGAAGAGGCGCGGGCGGCGATCAAATTGGCGGCGTCGAGCGGCGTCGATTTGCTCGACACCGCCGCCGCCTATGGCGACAGCGAAGCAGTTCTTGGCGACATTGCCGGCCCGGATTCGCCCTTTGACATCGTGACCAAGACCCTGCCGATCCGCCAAGCGACGATCGCGGCGTCGGATGTCGATCGCGTCGAAGCGGCCTTCCGTCAATCGCTGCGGCGGTTGCGTCGCGCCAGCGTCCATGCGCTGTTCGTCCACGAAGCGCGCGACATCGTCAGTCCGGGCGGCGCGCTTTTATGGGCGCGGCTCGAGGCGCTGCGCGACCAGGGCCTCACGAAAAAGATCGGCGTCTCGGCCTATGATCGCGCCGAGATTGACGCCGTCGCGAGCCGCTTTCCCGTTGCGATCATCCAGGCGCCGGTCAGCGTTTTTGATCAGCGCCTCCTCGCCGACGGCACATTCGCTCGACTGTCGGAACGAGGCGTCGAAATCCACGCGCGCTCCGTCCTGCTGCAG
>DASZFX010000180.1:0-16248 GCA_035939375.1 Roseiarcus sp. | reverse complement strand
CTTGTGCGTTCGTACCTCCGCGACGCGTCAACCGCAACGAGTCTCGACACCCTCGCCGCGGGCGGTCCCTCACGCAAACTCCATGATCACTGCATCGACCGCCAGCGAATCCCCTTCTCTCACCAGGATCTTCTTCACCGTCACGTCGCGTTCCGCGCGCAGCACGTTCTCCATCTTCATCGCTTCGACCATGCAGAGCGCTTCGCCGGCCTTCACTTCCTGCCCTTCCGCGACCAACATCGCCTTGACCAGGCCGGGCATCGGGCAGAGCAGCGCCTTGGACGTATCCGCCGCCTTTTTCGCTGGCATCAGCGCGGCGAGTTCGGCCTCACGGCGGGTATAGACGCGCGCTTCGACATTGGCGCCGCAATGGGAGAGCAAAAAGCCGTTGAGGATCGGGCGAACCTGGACGGCGACAGGCGCCCCGTCGATCGTGCCGCTCCAAACCAGCTCGCCCGGCGCCCATCGGCTCTGCAAATGGAAGGTGCGCCCCTCGGCGAGGATCACGTCGAGCCATTCGCCGCGCTCGCTAAGCCTGAGATCATAGCGCTCCCCGCCGAGCATGGCGGCGCGATCGCGCTCGAAACGTACGTTCGATGGGGCCCGCAACTGGCCGGAAATGCCGCGCTTGCGCTCGTTGTAGCGATGATCAACGAAGGCCGCGACCGCGGCAAGGCGATGCGCGGTCTCGCCCGTCGGCTTGAGCGGCGCGAAGCCTTGCGGGAATTCCTCGGCGATGAAGCCGGTCGAAAGGCGGCCCTCGCGCCAGCGCTTGTGCTGCATCACGGCGGAGAGGAAGGGAATGTTGTGGCGAATGCCGTCGATCACGAAAGCGTCGAGCGCCTGCGCCTGCGCCTCGATCGCAGCGGCGCGATCATGCGCATGGGTGACGAGCTTGGCGATCATCGGATCGTAATGGATGGAGATCTCGCCGCCTTCGTAGACGCCGGTGTCGTTACGTACTGTGACGCCGTGTGTATGGCCTTCGCGGGGCGGGCGATATTTGACCAGGCGCCCGGTGGAGGGGAGAAAGTTGCGCGTCGGGTCCTCGGCATAGACGCGCGATTCCACCGCCCAGCCGTTGAGCTTCACATCGCCTTGCACGATTGCCAGCTTCTCGCCGCAGGCGATGCGAAGCATCTGCTCGACGAGATCGATTCCGGTGACGAGTTCGGTCACCGGATGCTCGACCTGCAGCCGCGTGTTCATCTCGAGAAAGTAGAAGCTGCGGTCCTGGCCGGCGACGAATTCGACCGTGCCCGCCGAATCGTAGCCGACCGCCTTCGCCAGGGCGACGGCCTGCTCGCCCATTTGCTTGCGCGTCGGCTCGTCGAGGAGCGGCGACGGCGCCTCTTCGATCACTTTCTGATTGCGGCGCTGGATCGAACATTCGCGCTCGCCGAGAAAGATGACGCGGCCATGCTTGTCGCCCAGCACCTGGATTTCGATATGGCGCGGGTTGACGATGTATTTCTCGACGAAGACACGGTCGTCGCCGAAGGAGGACTGGGCTTCTGAGCGGGCGCGGGCGAAACCCTCGGCGACCTCGTGGCGCGAATGGGCGATGCGCATGCCCTTGCCGCCGCCGCCCGCCGAGGCCTTTATCATCACGGGATAGCCGATCTCGTCGGCGATTTTCGCAGCCTCCGCCGGGCTGTCGATGACGCCGAGGAAGCCGGGCGCCGTCGAGACGTTCGCCGCATTGGCGAATTTCTTCGATTCGATCTTGTCGCCCATGGCCTCGATGGCGTTGGGGTTGGGGCCGATGAAGGCGATTCCGGCCGCAGCGAGGGCCCTGGGAAAGGCGGCGCGTTCCGAGAGAAACCCATAGCCGGGGTGGACCGCCTCGGCGCCGGTCTCCTTGCAGGCGGCGACGATCTTCTCGATCACGAGATAGGATTGCGCGGCGGGCGCCGGCCCGATGAGGACGGCCTCATCCGCCATCTCGACATGCAGCGCGTCTTTATCGGCCTGCGAATAGACTGCGACCGTCTTCACGCCGAGCCGACGCGCCGTCTTGATGATCCGGCACGCGATCTCGCCGCGATTGGCGATCAGGATTTTCTTAAACATCAGCCCCTCGGTCGAAAGCTCCGGCCGGAGGCGCGGGCAAGCGAACCCTTAACCAGGCTTAGGTTCTTAAGGCAGAGGCGCTTTCGCGTCCATGCCGGGGCTGGTCAGCCGACTGTCGCCGGCCAACGGCGATCCGCCCGCTCGTGGGCGGCGGCGATCAGCCATTGCGGGGCGCGCCTGGCTTCGGCCAGCACATTGACCAGGGCGGCGAGAGCCTCCCGGGTCGCGGCCTCGTCGACCCGGCCGATGAGCCAGTTTGCGACGTCGCCGCCGACGACCCCGTCGGCCCGCGGCCGGCCAAGGACGTGATCCGTGATCTTCTCAACGAAAAACGCCGTCCAGGCGGAGGTCTTGACGGCGCGCGAGCGCGCAACGGTGAAAAGCTCGTCGGCCTGTTCGCGGGTGACCTCGCCGCTCACGAAAACCTCGCGCCGCAGCCACGCCACATCCAACCCGTTCACCACGCCCCCATGCACGAGGGCGCTGATGATGGTTGGGCTCCTGTCCACATCGAACGCCGTATATTTCGCCATTCTTCGCCGCCTCGAGCCGCCTCTCTGGGCGGCTTCGTTGGCGAGGAGACTGCGCCCTTAATCTTTGCCAGGGGATGAATCTGCCGGACTAAGTTGCCGCCAGAGTTAAGGCAACGACAAAGCGCATGGTTGCGAGAAAGTGAACCCGCGCCGGCAAGCGCGGAGGGTTTGCGCCGGTGGGACTGACGATCCGTTCGCGGCGGAATGTCGTTGCGAAGGGCTATGAGTCCGGCTCTCGCCAATCCAATCCTTGAAAGAGCGCATACTCGCGATCGCAAGTGATCCAAGCGCACCCATGCTCAACGGCGCGCCAACCAAGCGTCGCTGACCCGAGGGCCGCGGGTTCCGGTCTCGAGACAAGGTCGTCGGAAAATCGCCCAATACCGCTCGCGAGGCCGCGCAGGCGTGCAGACGTCCTTGACGCTCCGAATCCTTGCGGAACGCGTGTGGCAATAAATGTCATTTTAGCGATGGGCGGAGCTGACTCCTACAGAGGGATATTATCGTGCTTTTTCCAGGGGTTATCGAGCTTTTTGTGACGCAGCATGGCGAGCGCGCGCGAGAGGCGCCGACGCGTCGCGTGCGGCACGATCACCTCGTCGATATAGCCGCGTTCGGCCGCCACGAACGGCGACAGGAACCGCTCCTCGTATTCGGCGGTCCGTTTGGCGATCTTTTCAGGATCATCCACATCAGCGCGGAAAATGATCTCGACCGCGCCTTTGGCGCCCATCACAGCGATCTGCGCCGTCGGCCAGGCCAGATTGATGTCGCCGCGCAAATGTTTTGACGCCATGACGTCATAGGCCCCGCCGAAGGCCTTGCGGGTGATGACGGTGACTTTCGGCACGGTCGCTTCGGCGTAGGCGAAGAGCAATTTGGCGCCGTGCTTGATCAGCCCGCCATATTCCTGCGCCGTTCCCGGCAGGAAACCAGGCACGTCGACGAAAGTGATCAGCGGGATGTTGAAACAGTCGCAGAAGCGCACGAAGCGCGCCGCCTTGCGCGAGGCGTCGGCGTCGAGCACGCCGGCAAGGACCATCGGCTGATTGGCGACGATGCCGACGCTGCGTCCCTCGACGCGGGCGAGGCCTGTGACGATGTTTCGGGCGTGCGCCTCCTGGGTTTCGAAAAAGTCGCCCTCGTCGGCGACTTTGGCGATCAGCTCCTTGATGTCGTAGGGCCTGTTCGGATTTTCGGGGATCAGCGTGTCGAGCGATTGATCGATCCGGTCGGGATCATCGAAGCTTTCCCATTCCGGCGCGGGATCGGTGTTGGAGGCGGGCAGAAAATCAATCAGCCGGCGCATTTGCAGGAGCGCCTCGACGTCATTGTCGTAGGCGCGATCGGCGATCGAGGATCGCGTCGTATGGACCGAGGCGCCGCCGAGCTCCTCGGCGCTCACCGTCTCGTTTGTCACGGTTTTCACCACATCCGGGCCCGTGACAAACATGTAGCTCGTATCGCGCACCATGAAGATGAAATCGGTCATGGCCGGCGAATAGACATCGCCGCCCGCGCACGGGCCCATGATCAGCGAAATCTGCGGGATGACGCCGGAGGCCAGCACATTGCGCTGGAAGACTTCGCCATAGCCGCCGAGCGCGGCGACGCCTTCCTGGATGCGCGCGCCGCCCGCATCGAACAGGCCGATGATGGGGGCGCGGTTCTTCAGAGCCATGTCCTGGATCTTGGTGATCTTCTGCGCATGGGTCTCGCTGAGCGAGCCGCCGAAAACCGTGAAGTCCTTGGCGAAGACGAAAACCGTGCGGCCATTGACCGTGCCCCAGCCGGTGACGACGCCATCCCCCGGTATCTTGGTCTTCTCCATGCCGAAATCGACGCAGCGATGCTGGACGAACATGTCGAATTCCTCGAACGAGCCGTGGTCCATGAGCAATTCGATGCGCTCGCGCGCCGTCAGCTTGCCGCGCCCGTGCTGCGCCTTGATGCGCGCTTCGCCGCCGCCGAGCCGAGCTTCACCGCGACGGCGGTCCAGGCGTTCGAGGATATCTTTCATTGCGCCGAACTCCTCTTGAGCGGCTTGATGACTAGGCTCTTAGCACCGGAGCGACCCAGGCGGAAACGAAGCTCGCATGAGTACGCGTTTTGAAGAGGCGATCATACACGCGCAATCACCCGCGCCGCCGCCTCCATCTCGCGCCAGCGCGCCGCCCGGCGCGTCATCGCTTCGGCGTCCTCGCCCCAGCGGCTCGCCTGGAAATCCTCATCGACATGAGCGGCGCGCCAGGCCTCCTCGGCCGGGAGCCTGCCCCTGGCGACTGCGAGCGCCAGCAAGGCCGAACCCGTCAGCGTCGTCATCACATGGAGCGCTGCGAGGGCGAAAGGATCGTCAATCGCCGCAAGCGCCGCCGCGATCGCTTGCAGCGACGGCTCGGGTTGTTCGACATGCCTCACGCCTTCCGAGAGAACGAACCGCGCGCCCAGCGCCTGGCGGGCCCAGTCGAGGATCGGGTCGAAAGCCGCGGCCTGCGCTTCGACCAAGGCTTCCGGCTCGCCGACCCGGTAGCACAAGAGATCGGCGCCCGCGTAAGCGGCGATTTCCGCGCGGGTCTCACTCTTTTTTGCCGCAACCCCATCGAGCGCCGAATTGGCGATGCGCGTCGCGGGCATGGTCGTTGGATCGATCGCCTCGTGCTGCGCCGTCCATTCGGCAGCGAGGACTTCGGCGAGGGCGCGCGTCGAGACGATCAGCGGATGTTTCGCCGGCGTCAGCGCGCCGCGCCCGTCGAGTTCCAGCGCAAAGCCGGTCGCACGCGCAGCGACGCCGGCCGTCTTGTAGAAGCGCTTGGGCAGCGGCGGGCGCATATTGGCCTGCGCCGCGCGCAGCGGGTTGGCGGGCCCGTCAGACACGAGGGCGCTCCCCCTCCCGTACCCTCCCCCGCTTCGCGGGAGAGGGGAGCCTCGGCGCGCGGCCCATCTTTGAGCGCGGCGGGGCAGGAAAAGTACAGGGCGCAATGCTTTGAGCCGCCTCTCTCGCGAAGCGGGGGACGGTACGGGAGGGGGCGGTCGGAACGGTGTGGCGATCCTCGAAAACCTCACTCATCCGGCGCCTCCTCGATCGGGTCGGGCGTCTTCACGTCGAACCCGAACATGTCGAAGCTCTTATGCATATGAGGCGGCAGAGGCGCGGCGACGTCGATCACGCCGCCCATCGGATGCGGCAGGATGAGACGCCGGGCGAGGAGGTGCAGCTTCGGCTCCATCCCGGGCGGCAGCGCGCGCAAAGGATCGCGACGAGCGGGATCGTTGTCGGGCCGGCGATTGTATTTGGGATCGCCGACGATCGGATGGCCGATCGCTTCGCAATGGGCGCGCAATTGATGCGTGCGTCCGGTAATCGGCCGCAGCGACAGCCAGGCGAGCCGCGGCGCGACCTTGTCGACCGTCGCATAGAGCGTCACCGAATGCTGCGCGTCTGCCTCGCCGTGTCTTGCGATGCGCATGCGCTCGAAATCGGCGCGCTTCTCCTTGCCGCCCCCGCGATTTTCGCCCATCGCCTCGCCCTTGGCGAGGAACAGCGAGATGCGTCCCCGCGCCGGCTTAGGTACGCCCTCGACCAGCGCCCAGTAGATTTTCTTTGCGCCGCGCGAGCGGAAAATCTCGCCCAAATCCGCCGCCATGCGCCGCGTTTTCGCGACGAGCAAGACGCCGGACGTGTCGCGATCGAGCCGATGGACCAGGGCCGGCCGCTGGCCGTTCTTGTCGGCGAGGGACGCCAGCATGCCGTCGATATGGCGCGTCGTGCCCGAGCCGCCCTGCACCGCCAGGCCATAGGGCTTGTTGAGCACGATCACGCCGCGATCCTCGTAAAGCATCATCGCCCGGATCGCCGCCGCGTCGTTTTCGCTCGGGGCCCGCGACGGCGCAGCCTCGGCTTTGAGATCGAGCGGCGGCACGCGGATGCTTTGGCCGGCTTCAAGCCGTGTCGAGGTCTCGACTCTCTTGCCGGCGACGCGTACCTCGCCTTTGCGTACTATCTTGTTGACATGCGACAGCGGCAATTCAGGGAAACGCCGCTTGAACCAGCGGTCGAGGCGCATCCCCGCCTCGTCTTCGCTCACATCGATGAGCGCGACCTTGTCGCCGCTTTTCAACCAGGGCTCCGCTTCAGTATGAACGCGCCCGATATGCATGGCGCCGACGACGAGCGCCCCGGTGACGAGACGGCCGCCTTCACCGCGCCCGTATAGGGCGGAGCAAGGCGCGAACACAAGGGCGCGACAGGGGCGCCGCCGCGCCGAGCGTCCTTGCGCGGGCGACTAGCCCCTTATTCCATCTTCATGCCGCCCATGGAGTCGCCGCCGGCGGGCTTCATGGCGCCGATCCCCCCTACCTTGAATTCGACCGCCACGGCGCCGGCGCGTTCGAAGTTCAGCGTGGCCTTGAGCGTCTGCCCGGCGACCAGCTGCTGCTTCAGGCCGTGAAACATCAGGTGATAGCCGTTTGGCTTGAGCGCGACGGCCTGTTTTGGCGGGATCTCGATCCCATCGACCTGGCGCATCCGCATAACGCCGCCCTCCATGGTCATCTGATGGATTTCCACCGAACCGGCGAATTCAGCCGAACCACCGACCAGCTTGTCGGCCCCGGCGCCATCGTTGTGGATGACCGAATAGCCGGCAGCGACCTCGGCCCCCTTGGGCGTCGCCCTTGTCCAGGGTTGCTCGACGACGATTTCGCCCGCCTTGAATTGCTGCGCCAAAGCCGGCATTGCGGCCAAGGCAAGCAAGGCTGCGAGCGCGAATGAGCGAAGAGGGTTCATTGGCGTTTCTCCCTTAGGCACTCTAGGGCTGCACGGTGAATTGAAATCCGCCCTGGGTCTTGTGCGTGTCGACGGACACGGCATGCCAGGTCACTTTGTAGAGGCCCGGCTTCAGCTTCTCGCCGATCGAGACGACAAGCGTGTTCGCATCGACCGGATCGACCCCCGGCTTGCCTGTCGCGATCGCTTCGCCGGCGGGACCGGCAATCGTAACGCCGGAGAAGCGCGGCTCGACGCCCTCGCTGAATTTCAGCCGGACCTCGGTCGGCGAGGCGGCGACCGTACCGCCGGCCGCCGGCGTCGACTTCACCAAATGAGCATGCGCCCAGGCGGGCGATGCAAGCGTTAGTCCCAATAGTCCCATAGAAGCGGCAAGGAGCAGGGCCGAAAGTTTTGCGAACATGGCGAACCTCAAAAGGATCGTGGAGGCGGAGGATTGAGACGACGCCAAACGCGGCTGTTCGGCCGCGAAAGCGAGCGTCTTGTTCTTTCGAAGAGCAAGGGGCGCTTTGAAGCCGCTGAAGCCCCAACTCAGGCAAGGAGAGGCGGCGCGCGGGGCCGGCCGTTCGACCGGAACAACGGCGGCGTAGCGTCAGCGTCTTCACGGCGACGGGATGCGGCGGCGGCAATGCGCCGGAGAGCAAAAGGCGCCGCCTCGCGCTGCGGCGCCAGCGCCGCCGAATGGCACGCGAAGACGCAGAGCGCGCAATCGTCGCAACAGGGATCGGAAGGATCGGGCGCGCCGGAATGACCGCCGGCGCCCTCCGCGCAAAGCGAAACCTCTCGACCGACCGCAGCGCGCAGCGCCGTCACAGCGAGTTCCGCAGCGGAAGCGCCGACCGCCGCCCAATGCGAAACGCCGCCAAAGCCGAGTTGGAGAACAAGCGCCAGCGCCGCGAGCCAGGCGGCGCCCGGCCGGCGCAGACGCGCAGGACCCCCTCCGCCCGACGCGTGCGTCCTCTCGCGCCTGATCGCCATCGTTGCGCCGTATCCCGACGGGCTAGAGTCGATCTCGAGCCCGGCGCAATTCTGCGCCCCACCGCGCGCCCCGACAAGCCCGTCGCACAAAGCCGCCGCGGCGCCCTTGCCGGCTGGCGCCAGCCGACGCAAGCTCGGCAGGGAGCCTTCGCCCATTCGGGGAATTTAAAATGCGCGCGTCTCGCTTTCTACTCGACCGGGACGACGGCGCCAAAGTCCTTGTCTATCGCTGGGCGCCAGAGGATGCGCCGCGCGCGGCGGTGCAGATTTCGCATGGTCTTTGCGAACACGCCGGCCGTTACGAGCGTCTCGCCCGCGCGCTGAGCGAGGCCGGCTATCTCGTCTACGCCAGCGATCATCGGGGCCACGGCCCGAGCGTCGCGCCAGGCGAGCTTGGCCATTTCGCCGACGCCGACGGTTGGCGCAAATGTCTCGACGATCTCTGGGCCGTCAACCGGCGCATCGCCGGCGACGCGCCCGACGCGAAAATCGTCTTCCTCGGCCATTCGATGGGCTCGTTCATGGGCCAGCAATTCATCGCCGAGCACGGCGAGGCGCTGGCGGGCGCGGTCCTTTCCAGCTCCAATGGAAAGCCGGCGGCGACCTTGCCGCTTGGCCGCCTCCTCGCCCGCTTCGAACGCTGGCGCCTCGGCCCACGCGGGCACAGCGCGCTCATCACGCAAATGGTGTTCGGCGAGTACAATAAGAGATTCCGCCCAACGCGGACCGATTTCGACTGGCTGTCGCGCGATCCCGCGGAGGTCGACAAATATATCGCCGATCCGCTCTGCGGCTTTCCCTTCTCGGTTCAGCTCGCCATCGACCTGTTCGACGCTCTTGCGCCGATCGCCGATGAGGCGACGATCGCGCGCATCCCCAGGGGCCTGCCGATCTATATATTCAGCGGCTCGCGCGATCCCGTCGGCGACAATCTGCAAGGCTTGATCGACGCCTACCGCCGCGCCGGGCTCAAGACCGCGGTGAAAATTTATCCCGACGCGCGTCATGAGACGTTGAATGAGACCAATCGCGACGAGACGACAGCGGATTTGATCGCATGGCTCAATGGGGTCTTCGGCTGAGCCGAGCGCCCGCGCTACGATCGACGAACCGCCATGTTGACGAGGCTTCGCGCAAGCGTCTGCGCCCCGCCGGTGGACGAGGAGCCGGTTCGATGCGGCGAGCCGCCCGCCGGCTGAGCCGGCGAGCTAGCGTTCAGTGAAGGTTGTTGCTGACTTCGGTGAAGGTATTGGTGAGGCCGTTGCCCACTGCGGTCACCGCGCCAATGATCACGACGGCGATCAAAGAAGCGATGAGACCATATTCGATCGCGGTAGCGCCCTTTTCCTCCTGGAGGAACCGACGGAACGATGAGATCATGTGTAATGCTCCCAGCCAAATAATGCACGCAAGCGGCTCTTTGCCCTCGCCGCGCCAATTTCCTCGGCGCGCCTTTACGCGGAATTAATCGGATGATGAAAATAGCGCTGACGAGCGGCCCTGCCGAGGGCCGGCGAGCGGCCAAGATCGCGCCATACATGCTCCGGCGTACCTAATTCTCTCCTCGGAAGCCCTAGAAAACCCGGGGTTAGGCGGATCGTCGCCCGCTCATTTCGCCGATAGGCCGACGAAAATGTCTGCGGACCGCCAACCCATCACGGATGCGTGAACGACGTCGCCCGACGCCCTTCATGGTTTCAGTTCCCTTAAAAACACCGAGCGCCCGGGGCGATGAAGACGGTTTGCCGGCAGCATTTCCCAAAGCCGACGGGGCTCTACCGTCTGGGCGCGTCGCCATCGACGGACCTCCACCGCCAAGGCGCGTCGTCGCGTAAGGGCGTTCTAGCCGATCAGGTCCGGCAATGCGTCGAGAGACATAATGACGCGGTCCGGCCTGCCGGGCAGGCGTTCAGGCTGCTGGCCCGAACGGTTGCACCAGACGACTTTCATGCCAAAAGCCGACGCCGCATAAGCGTCCCAGGCGTTGGAGGATTGAAACGAAATCGCCCCGGCCGGCAGGCCAAGCCTATCAAGGACGAGCTGGTAGACCTTCGGATGCGGCTTGAATACGCCGACCTCCTCCACGGACAGTACGGCCTCGATGAGGCCGCCGAGACCGGCATTCTTTAACAAAGCCTCAAGCATGGACGGCGTTCCGTTCGAGAGGATCGCGAGGCGCAGGCGCTTTTCTTTCAGCTGGCGCAATACGGCCGGAACTTCCGGAAAAACGTCGAGCCGCAGAGTGCGCTCCAGCAAACGCTGGCGCAAAGGCGGCGCGTCGACGCCGAATGTCGCAAGCGCAAAATCGAGAGCATCGCCGGTCACGGTCCAAAAGTCCTTATGTCGCCCTTGCGCGGCGAGAAGCCAGGTCGTCTGCAATTGCTTATCGCGCCACAGCGCGATGAAGGCGCCCGCACGCTCGCCGAGCGCCTCGCGGCAGTCCTTGGCGGCGGCGGCGAGGTCGAACAGCGTTCCGTAGGCGTCGAACACGCAGGCCGAGACGCCCACAAGCGGTCTGGTCATGTCGGATGCCTCCTTTCGCCGTTGGCGCAAACGACGATCTATCAAGAACGAGGCAAGCGTTTCCGCCGGGCCGACATTTGCGAGGAGCGAAGCGTCAACCGGACTTTGGATCGCCTCGCCCTTGGCGCGGCGCTTGCCGTCAGGAGCGCAGCGCCTCGACACCGGGCAAGGCCTTGCCTTCCATCCATTCGAGAAAGGCGCCGCCGGCGGTCGACACATAGGTGAAATCACCGGCGACGCCGGCGGCGTTGAGCGCGGCCACCGTATCGCCGCCGCCCGCCACCGAAACGAGCTTATGGGCCTTCGTGCGTTCGGCGACATGGCGGGCGAGCGCCATGGTTCCATGTTCGAAGCCGGCAAGCTCGAAAGCGCCGACCGGCCCGTTCCAGACTACCGTCGCCGCCTCGCTGATCGACGCCTTGACGCGGTCGATCGACAGCTGGCCGATGTCGAGCATCATGCCATCGGCGGGGATAGCGTCGACGCCATAATCATGCGCCGGGGCATGCGCTGCGAAATGGAAGGCGACGATCGCGTCGACCGGCAGAATGATCGCGCAACGCGTCTCGATCGCCTTGGCCATGATGGCGCGGGCCGTATCGGCGAGATCCTTCTCGCAAAGCGACTTGCCAACCGACACGCCTTGCGCGTGAAGAAACGTATTGGCCATGCCGCCGCCGATGACCAGCGCGTCGACCCTGGCGACGAGATTGCCGAGGAGATCAAGCTTGGTCGATACTTTCGCGCCGCCGACGATGGCGACGAGCGGGCGCTTGGGCGCCTCCAGCGCCTTGGCGAGCGCCTCCAACTCAGCCTGCATGGCGCGTCCGGCATAGGCCGGCAGAAGATGCGCCAGGCCTTCGGTCGAGGCATGCGCGCGATGGGCGGCCGAGAAGGCGTCGTTGACGTAGAGATCGCCGAGCTTGGCGAGTTCGGCGACGAAGGCAGGATCGTTCTTTTCTTCGCCTTTGTGGAAGCGGGTGTTCTCAAGGACGAGGACATCGCCGTCCTTCATCGCCGCGATGGCGCCGGCCGCCGCCTCGCCGATGCAATCGGACGCGAAGGCCACGGGCTGTTTCAACAAGTCGGCGACGGCGGCGGCAACAGACCTCAGGCAATTGGCCTCGTCCGGCCCGCCTTTCGGGCGCCCGAAATGGGCAAGCAGGATCGCCTTGCCCCCTTTATGGGAAATCTCGCGGATGGTCGGCAGCACCCGCTCGATGCGCGTCAAATCCGTCACCCTGCCGAGCTCCATCGGCACATTGAGATCGACGCGAAGAAGGACGCGCTTGCCCGCAACAGCGGCGTCGTCGAGCGTGCGGAAGGAAGAACTCATCGGTAACGGCCTCGCGGGAAGGAAGAAGCGCGCCCGCCGCTCGCGCTCCCGCGCCGCGAGCGGCCTTGAAGCCTAAAGGCGCTCAGATCACCTTGCTCATCGCCACCGCCGTATCGGCCATGCGATTCGAGAAGCCCCATTCGTTGTCGTACCAAGACAGAACCCGCACAAAGGTTCCATCGATCACCTTGGTCTGATCGATATGAAACACTGAGGAATGACTGTCGTGGTTGAAATCGGCCGAGACGTTGGGCTGTTCGGTATAGGTCAAGACGCCCTTCAATTGCTGGGCCGCAGCCGCCTTGATCGCGGCAGTGATTTCGTCCTTGGTCGTCGCCCGCTTGGCGACGAATTTGAAATCGACCACCGAGACATTGGGCGTCGGCACGCGGATCGCGGAGCCGTCGAGCTTGCCCTTGAGTTCGGGCAGGACGAGACCGACCGCCTTGGCGGCGCCGGTCGTCGTCGGAATCATCGACAGCGCCGCGCCGCGGGCGCGATAAAGGTCCTTGTGCAGCGTGTCCAGCGTCGGCTGATCGCCGGTGTAGGAATGGATCGTCGTCATGAAGCCGCGTTCGATGCCGATCGCGTCATTCAGCACTTTGGCGACGGGCGCCAGGCAGTTTGTCGTGCAGGAGGCGTTCGAAACGACCAGGTGGTCCTTGGTCAGCTTGTCGTGATTGACGCCATAGACGACGGTCAGGTCTGCGCCGTCAGCCGGCGCTGAAACGATCACTCTCTTGGCGCCGGCGGCCAGATGCATCGCGGCCTTGTCGCGCGCGGTGAAAATGCCGGTGCATTCAAGCGCGATGTCGATGCCCATGTCCCTGTGCGGGAGCTGGGTCGGGTCCTTGATCGCCGTCACCTTGACCTTGCCGGCGCCGACATTGATCGTGTCGCCTTCGACCGTCACCTCGTGCGGGAAGCGGCCGTGCACGCTGTCGAAGCGCAGGAGATGGGCGTTGGTCTCGACCGGACCGAGATCGTTGATCGCGATGACCTCGATGTCTTTGCGCCCGGACTCGCATATGGCGCGCAGGATGTTGCGGCCGATGCGCCCAAAGCCGTTGATCGCCACTCTCACCGCCATCGTCGTCTCCTCGCGACTTCAATAGATCTCTTCGACCAGGCGCCCCGCCCGACCGGCTCTCCTTGCCGCAAAATGCGGCGCGCGTCTCGCACTTTTTTGATTTCGGCGAAGACCTAAAGCCGGGCCAGCGCCGCTTCGGCGACCGCTCGCGGCGTAACGCCGAAGTGCTCGTAGACAGCCTTATAGGGGCCGCTGGCGCCATAGCCTGTCATGCCGACGAAGGGACCATCGCCGATGATCGCGTCCCAGCCCTGGCGGACCGCAGCTTCCACCGCAACCTTCACCGGCGCAGTTCCGATCACCGATTGCCGGTAGGCTTCCTTCTGCTCGAAGAAAAGGTCCATGCAGGGAACTGAGACGACGCGGGCGGCGACGCCCTTTTCGGCGAGCAATTTCTGCGCGGCGACGGCCAGCGAAACTTCCGAGCCGGAGGCGAAGATCGAAACCGCGGCATTGCCGGAGGCCGGCGAAATCTCATAGGCGCCGAGCGCGCAAAGATTGTCGGCGACATGGGCGCGCCGCAGGGCCGGCAGATTCTGCCGGGTCAGCGCAAGGATCGAGGGCGAGGTCCGCGCCTTCAAGGCCGCCTGCCAGCATTCGACCGTCTCGACCGAATCGGCGGGGCGGAACAACAGGAGGTTCGGTATGGCCCGCAGCGAAGCCAAATGCTCGACCGGCTGATGGGTCGGCCCGTCCTCGCCCAGCCCGATCGAATCATGGGTGAAGACATGGGTGACGCGTATCCCCATCAAAGCGGCGAGGCGCAGCGCGGGGCGACAATAGTCGGTGAAGGCGAGGAAGCTTGCGCCTGAAGGGATGAAGCCGCCATGCACAGACAGCCCATTGCATCCGGCGGCCATGCCGTGCTCGCGGATGCCCCAATGGATGTAGCGTCCGGACTTGTCGGTCGGCGTGATGTCGCGCGTCGCCTCGACCTTGGTGTTGTTCGAGCCGGTCAGGTCCGCCGAGCCGGTGATGAGTTCCGGCACGGCCGGCGCGATGACCTTGAGCGCCGCTTCGCCAGCCTTGCGGGTGGCGATCTCCGGCGCCTCGGCGGCGAGCTTCTCTTTATAGGCGTCGATGAGCTTATCGAAATCCTTCGGCAAGTCGCCGGCGAGGCGGCGTTCGAATTCGGCGCGCGTTTCCGGCGGTTTCGTCTTCAACAGGCGACGCCATTTGTTGCGCTTGCCTTGGCCTCGCCGCCCGACGGCCCGCCATGCGGAAAGAATGTCGTCCGGCACGACGAAAGGCTCATAGGGCCAATGGAGATTGACGCGGGCGCCGGCGATTTCGGCGGCCCCTAGCGCCTCGCCATGCGCCTTGTTGGTCCCGGCCTTGGTCGGCGCGCCGAAGCCGATCGTCGTCTTGCAAGCGATAAGGCTCGGCCGGTCGGCGCGCCTGGCGGCGCGCAAAGCGCGCAGGACTTGCTTTGGATCATGGCCGTCGATATGGCCGGCGCGCCAGCCGGCCGATTTGAATCGCGCAACCTGATCGACGGAATCGGACAGCGAAGTCGAGCCGTCGATCGAAATCGAATTGTCGTCGTAAAGAACGATGAGCTTATTGAGGCGCTGGTGACCGGCGATAGCGATCGCCTCCTGGCTGAGCCCCTCCATCAGATCGCCGTCCGAGCAGATGACATAGGTGTGATGATCGACGAGGTCGCCGAACTGGGCCGCGAGCATGGCCTCGGCCAAGGCCATGCCGACCGCTGTGGCGATGCCCTGGCCGAGAGGTCCGGTCGTCGTCTCGACGCCGACCGTGTGATGATATTCCGGATGGCCGGGAGTCTTCGAGCCGACCTGGCGGAATTGCTTGAGATCCTCGATCCCCATGCCGCCTTCGCCGGTCAGGTAAAGCAAGGAATAGAGCAACATCGAGCCATGGCCGGCCGACAGGACGAAACGATCGCGATCGGGCCATTGCGGATCGGCGGCGTCGAATTTCAAAATGTCGCGAAAGAGCACGGTCGCCATGTCGGCGGCGCCCATTGGCAGGCCGGGATGGCCGCTTTTGGCCTTCTCCACTGCGTCCATGGAGAGCGCGCGGATGGCGTTGGCCATCTCGTCATGCGTCACATTCGCGGACATGCCTGCACTCCCGAACGCTGCGTGCGGCGCCTCGGCGGATGGCGCCGCCCGAAGCCGCGGTTGATAGGCGCCGCGCCTTGGCCTGTCAAATCAGCGGCGGACGTCGAGGCCGTCTCGGCAAATCCGCGGCGCTTCGCCAAGGCCGTGGTCCAAAATCCCTTGTGGGAGACCGGCCCGGCGGCGTTGACGCTCGCTTCAACTGAAGCGTAAACATTGAGACGCAAGCTACGGTAAGCTCAATGAGCATTGATCTTCTTGAACCTTCCTTGAAGCGGCTGCGCGCCGCCCTCGATCTGCTTGACGCGGCGATCGAGCGCCGCGCCCGGCAGGATGGCGCGCGCGGCGATGCGCAGGAAGAACTTGCGCTGATGCAGGACGATCGCGCGCGGCTTGCGGTAGAGCTCGACGGCGCGCTGGACCGCAACCGCGGCCTGCTCGCCGCCAATATCGAGGCGGGACGGCGCATCGAGCGGGCGAGCGCCGCTATCCGCACGATCCTTGATCGCCACGCCGGCGCCGAGGTCGAGTGATCCGTCCTGCCAATCCGTCCTGAATGAGCGACGGCGAACGAAGACAAGCGAATGAGGAGGCCATGGCGCATGTCACGGTGACGATCGGCGGGCGCTCCTATCGTCTCGCCTGCAGCGAGGGCGAGGAGCCGCATCTCGAGGGGCTGGCGCGTCAGATCGACAGCAAGATCGCCGAGATTCGCCGCGAGGTCGGTGAGATCGGCGACCAGCGCCTCGTCGTCATGGCGGCTCTCACGATTGCTGATGAATTGTCCGAGGCGCGGCGAACCATCGGCGAACTCGAAAGACAAGCCGGCGAGCGCCAGGACA
>DASZFX010000179.1:0-1995 GCA_035939375.1 Roseiarcus sp. | reverse complement strand
AATGGAAGTGAATCACAAAATACCCCTCACCGGAATCCCTCGCGATTCAATCTGAGAATCCGGCGCTCTAGGTTTCGATTTCGGCGCGCGCCGGTCCGACCGATTTGCGCTCGATCAGCGGGCATTCGATCTTGATTTGCGCGGGCCGCGGCGGCGGGCGCCGCGCATGGTTGATGAGATAGGCCGCCGCTTCCGCCCCCATTTCGAAATGCGGCAGCAAGACCGTGGTCAGCGGCGGATGGGTGAATTGAGCGATCTCGCGATCGTCATAGCCCATCACCGCGACATCCTCCGGCACGCGCCGTCCGAGCTCTTTGAGGGCTTCGATGCTGCCGACCGCCATCAGATCATTGGCGCAGAATATCGCCGTCGGCGGATCGCTGAGGCGCATCAGCGCCAGGGTTTGCCCGTATCCGGCCGAAGGCTCCCAATTGCCCGGCCGTACCAGATCCGGGTCATAAGGCAGATCGGCCGAAGCGAGCGCGTGACGATAGCCCTTGAGGCGATCGCGCGAAGCGTCCATCAGCGCTTCGCCATTGATATAGCCGATCCGACGATGGCCGGCGCGGATGAGGCGGCGCGTCGCGGTGTCGCCGCCGCCGACCTCGCCGGGAATGACCGAAGGCAGCGAGCGGTCCGGGACGTAGCAATTGAGCAGAATCGTCGGCAGGCGATAGAGCGCCGGCGGCGCCGCGATCCGCCGGGTATGGATCGTGCCATAGATCAGGCCGAGCAGGGGCTGCGCGGTCAATTGCGCAAGCACCGCCTGCTCCATTTCGGCGTCGCCGCGCGTCACCGCCGCGCTGATCGTCAGACCGTGCTCCCAGGCCTTGTCGCGCGCGCCGTCCATCGCAATCGCAGTCCAGGGATCGGTCGACATTTCATTGACGACGAAGCCGATCGCGGTTGCTCCGATCGTCGATTGCGCCGGCGCGCCGCGCCGCGCCAGTCGATAGCCCAGGCGCTGCGCCGCAACGAAGACACGCTCGCGCGTCTCGCTCGAGAGCCGCGCGCCCTGCGCGGCGTTGAGCACCAGCGAGACGGTGGTCTGGGAAACGCCGGCCGCCGCCGCGACCTCTGTCATGGTCGGGCCGCGCGATCGGCCCGCGCCGTTTCGCCGCAACGACGCGAGGGCGCCTTCCGCGCCCGAGGCGCCGCCGACCTGATTTGGCCGCTCCGTCATCCGCCACTCGCTCACATTTCAATTATGCGCATATTAGCAAAACTAACACATTGAAATAGCTATATCATCTGCAACGATCAATGCAAAATCGATCTTTGCCGTTGACAGTTATTAGCAGCAATGGAACATTCTCATCAAGCGGCCGCGAACATCGCGGCGTCGTCGGCCGACGGCGGCGACAAGACCGCGACAGTAACGCCTAGGGAGAGCCCAAGATGATCATCACACGTCGCAGATTGCTCATCACTTCGGCGGCCGGTGCGGCCGGTTTCGCAATCGGCCCGGCATGGGCGGCGCCGCCCGTCAAGCAGAAGAGCACTTACAAAGTCGGTTTCGCGCAGACGGAAAGCAACAATCCCTGGCGCCTTGCCGAAACCGCAAGCATGCAGGACGAAGCCAAGAAGCTCGGCTATCAGCTCGTCTATACGGACGCTGCAAGCTCGGCGGCCAAGCAGGCGTCCGACGTCAACAGCATGATCGCCCAGGGCGTCGACGTCATCTTCCTGCCGCCCCGCGAAGACAAGCCGCTGGTCCCCGTCATCAAGGCGGCGGCCAAGGCCGGCATCCCGGTTTTCCTCATCGACCGCGACGTCGATCACACGATGGCCAAGCCCGGTGAGGACTATGTCACGTTCATCGGCTCGAATTTCGTCGAAGAGGGTCAACGGGTAGCCGCCTGGCTCGCCAAGGCCGTCGACGGCAAGGCCAAGATCATCGAACTTGAAGGAACGACCGGTTCTTCGCCCGCCAACGATCGCAAAAAGGGCTTTGACGAGGCGCTCAAGCAATGGCCCGGCATGACGATCCTTGCG
>DASZFX010000178.1:0-12364 GCA_035939375.1 Roseiarcus sp. | reverse complement strand
TAACGCCTTCGAGCGCGCTCGAGACGGTGACGGTGAAGTGGTTCAACCGGGTGCGCGGCTTCGGCTTTCTTTCGCGCGGCGAGGGCACCGAAGATATATTCGTGCATATGGAGACGCTGCGACGCTACGGCTTTACCGACGTCAAGCCCGGCGACACGCTTCTTGCGCGTTTTGGTCCTGGTCCGAAAGGACTGATGGCCGCGGAAGTGCGGCCGCTGGAGAGCTCACGGGCCTTTTCGTCCCATTGACGCGCCGTCCAGAGCTGCGCTTCAGCCGCACGGCCGCCGTATTCATCCTTCACTGGACCGCAGCGCTGTAGGCGACGCCGACGTGGCGCATCGGGTCCCGCAGAGGATCGTCCTTGCCCTTTGCTCATCCCATTCCGGCCTGCCAAGGCTGGCGCGGTCTCACCGCCGCAATCATTGCTTTCGTCCTTTTCATCGGCCCGGCAGGCGCCGGTCTTGCGCAAAATCTGGACCGGCTCGAAATCGTCACCGGCAGCGGCGCGCATGTCTTCAATGTCGAAGTCGTCGGTGACGAGGCCGGCCGCGAGAGGGGCCTGATGTACCGACGCTTCATGCCGCAAGACCGCGGCATGTTGTTCGACTTCAAGCAGGAGGCGCCTGTCGCCTTCTGGATGAAGAACACCTACATACCTCTTGACATGATTTTCATTTCGCGCCGTGGCGTGGTGACCAATATCGTCGCCGCCGCGGAGCCGTTTGCCGAGCGGCAGATACCGTCCGGCGGCCCGGTCTATGGGGTTCTCGAGGTCAACGCCGGCGTCGCCGGCCGCATCGGCCTGAAAGTCGGCGACAAGGTCAGGCATCCGATCTTCGCGCCTTAGACCGCGGCGGCGATCGTTGAAGCGCGGCTTGCTCCCACTCTTTCTTAATTTGGCCTGCCGAGCTTCTTGAGCAGCGTCGCCCTGATGTTGACGTAGCCCTGCGCGCCAAAGAAGCGCAAAGCGGCGTGATTGGCGGCCCAAACATCGAGCGCGATTTCGCTCAAGCTTTCAGCGGCGGCCCGTTGCTCGACATAACGCATCAGGGCGGCGCCGACGCCGCGGCGCCGCGCCGACGGCGCAACCGAGAGGTGATGAACATAGATGCAGGGTCGCGCCAGCGAAAAGAGCGTGTCTGGCCGCGTCAGGAACTCGTACCAAACATATCCAGAAGGCGCTCCGTCAAGCTCCGCGATGGCGATCGAGGCAAGGCGTGTCGCGAAGAAGTCGCGCGCCGCCGACCGATCGACCACCTTCTTGAAATCGTCCGGATAGAGTTCGACATGCACCGCCTGCACGGCGTCATTGAGCCGCAGAAGCGCCTCGAAATCTTCTTCGGAGGCAGGGCGCACTTCCACACGCATGGCAAGCCCTTCGGACCAAGGCGACACGCAACGTTGCGTTCCGCCAAGCTGGGAACGGTTCGCCGTCCTGTCAATGCAAGGGCCGCCTCGACAAGCGCCGCCGTTTCGGCTGGGCGGGCCGAGGTTCGCTCTTCCGGTTGCTTCCGGCCCGCCCCTGGTTACAATCGTGGCGAAAATTCGCCCGGACCTCGTCCCGGCGCCAGGAGTTCGAGCTTGGCTCTCACCACGCCGCTGGGCGCGCCCAAAGAGGACGCTCGCGCGGCAAAAGAGGATGCATCGCGGCCTTGGCGGGGGTCAACGCCCGCTTATGCGGCGCTCGATCTTGGCACCAACAATTGCCGCCTGCTTGTGGCGCGTCCGACCCATGACGGGTTTCGGGTCGTCGATGCTTATTCTCGGATCGTTCGCCTCGGCGAGGGGCTCTCCCAGACCGGCCGGCTCAGTGCGGAGGCGATCGAGCGCACGATGGCCGCGCTCGCCGTGTGCCGCGACAAAATGCGCGCCCGCGGCGTCACCCGCGCCCGGCTGATCGCGACCGAGGCCTGTCGTTCCGCCGCCAACGGCGCAGAATTCCTCGGCCAGGTGCGCGAAAGACTGGGCATCGATCTTGAAATCGTCGATCGCGAGACTGAAGCGCGCCTGGCCGTGGCGGGCTGCGGCGCCCTCGTCGACCGGCTGGCCAAATCCACCGTGCTCTTCGACATCGGCGGCGGCTCGTCTGAAATCGTCTGGCTTGTCGGGCGGCAGGCCGACGAGACTGGTGCCGATTTCGATGCGCGCCCCATTCGCGCCTGGGAATCCTTGCGCCTTGGCGTCGTCACGCTCGCCGAGCGCTTCGGCGGCGTCGATGTGGACGACGACATTTTCGCCGCCATGGTCGCATTTGTCGCCGAGCAATTGGCGCCCTTCGCCGCGAAGGTCGACGGGGAGGCGCGTTGCGAGCGCTTTCATCTTCTCGGCACTTCCGGAACCGTCACCACCATCGCCGGCGTCTATCTCGACCTTCCGCGTTACGAACGGCGCTATGTCGACGGCCTATGGATGAGCCGGCCCGTGATCGACGAGACGGTCGCTCGGCTTCGCGCCATGTCCTATGCCGATCGCGTCGCCAATCCCTGCATCGGGCGCGAGCGCGCCGATCTGGTTCTCGCCGGTTGCGCAATTCTCGAGGCGATTCGCCAAAGCTTCCCGGCCGAGCGCCTGCGGATCGCCGATCGGGGCTTGCGCGAAGGCATCCTCACCCAATTGATGAGCGCCGATCGCGTCTGGGGACGCCCGAACGGCGCGAGAGGCTAGGTCATGACGCAGGGACGCGGGGCCGGCCAATCGGGCCGCGAAGGCGGTCGCTCGCTGAAGGCGCGGGTGCGCACCGCCGACAAACGCAGCCTTTCCTCGACACTCTGGCTTGAGCGCCAGCTCAACGATCCTTTCGTCGCCGCGGCGCGCCGCCAAGGCTATCGTTCGCGCGCCGCCTATAAGCTGATCGAAATCGCGGACAAATACGCTCTCTTCAAACGGGGCCTGAGAATCGTCGACCTCGGCGCTGCGCCAGGCGGCTGGTCGCTGGTCGCCGCCGAACGTGTCGGGGCGGCTTCAGGCGAGGGAAAAGTCGTTGCCCTCGACCTCAACGACATCGAGCCGATCGCCGGCGTTGATTTCAAGGTCATGGACTTTCACGATCCTGAAACGCCGGGCTATTTGAAAGAGGCGCTCGGCGGAAAGGCCGACGGCGTCCTCTCCGACATGGCCGCCAATGCGACGGGCCATCGGAAAACCGACCATTTGCGCATCGTCGGCCTTGCCGAGATTGCCGCCGATTTCGCCACGGAAATTCTGGCGCCCGGCGGCTTCTTCCTCGCCAAGGTCTTGCAAGGGGGTACGGAAGGCGCGCTGCTCGCCGGCTTGAAGCGCGACTTCGCGCTCGTGCGTCATGTCAAGCCGAAAGCCAGTCGCGCCGATAGCGCCGAGCTTTATGTGCTGGCGACGGGGTTTCGGGGAGGGGCGCGGAAAGAATAAGCGCAAGGGGCGAGCAAGACTTCGACGTCGCGGGTTACCCTCACCCCGACCCTCTCCCGGGAGAGCGGGGCGCGTCGCGGACTTTCGCACCCGCGTCGAGGCCCTCCGCGTCGATAACTTCTGCGACGTCGAAAGTACCTTCTCCCGCTTGCAGGAGAGGTGGCCGTGAAGGGGCCGGATGAGGCAGCGATGCGGACGCGCCCTCTATTCCGCCGCCGCGGTCGCGCGCTCGGTCGGCCGCGTACGTCGACCCGAAACCTCGGCGCCGGCGTTGGCGGCGAGACGCGCGAATATCGCGATCGAGCAAACCGAGATCAGCGCAACGACGTAAAAGGCGGCGCCGAAATCGCGCGCCTTCAGAACCTCATCGCCGTAGAAGAACTGGATCGCCTCGATCGCCGCCGCGCCCGCCGCGACGCCAGTCGTCTGCGACATTTGCTGGGCGACGCTTGAGAAGCTGGTGGCGCGGCTCATCTTCGGCTGGTCGATGTCGGCGAAGGCGATCGCGTTCAGCGCGGTGAATTCGAGGGAGCGGAAGAAGCCGCCGACCAGCAGCGCGGCAAGGATCAACCATTGCGGCGTCATCTCGGTGAAGAGCCCGTAGGACGCCAGGAACAGCCCGCTGATGAGGGCGTTGACGATCAGCACCCGGCGGAAGCCGAAGCGGCGGATGATCGCGGTCGCGGTAAATTTCATCGCCATCGCCCCGGCGGCGGCGGCGAAGGTCAGCGAGCCCGAGGCGAAGGGCGAGAGGCCGAAGCCGACCTGCAGCATCAGCGGCAGCAGGAACGGGATCGCGCCAATGCCGATGCGGAAGATGAAGCCGCCGACGACGCTGGCGAAGAAGGTCGGCGTTTGCAACAGCGTAAGATCAAGGATCGCATTGGGCTCGCGCTTGGCGTGGCGCGTATAAAGCGTCAGCGCCACGATGCCGATCGCCAGCATCGAAAATTCGGTCGGCAGCGAGGTGAAGCCGCGCCCGAGCACGGTCAGCCCGAACATCAGCGCCGAGAGGCCGAAGCCTGAGAGGAAGAAGCCGGTGAAATCGAAGGGCGCGACTTCTTCCTCGCGCAAGTTCTCGATGAAGCTCAAGGCGAGCGCGACGCCGATGATCCCGATCGGCACGTTGATCCAGAAAATCCAGCGCCAGTGGAAGTAGGTGGTGATGAAGCCGCCGAGCGGGGGACCCAGCACCGGGCCGATCAGGGCCGGAATTGTGAGGTAGGCGAGGGCGCTGACGAGTTCGTTCTTCGGTACGCTGCGCAGCAGCACCAGCCGGCCGACCGGCACCATCATTGCGCCGCCGACGCCCTGGAAGACGCGGGCGGCGATGAGGGTTCGCAGCGAATAAGAGGCGCCGCAGAAAATCGAGCCGAGCGTGAAGACGATGATCGCCGCGCAGAACACCGTGCGCGCGCCGAAACGATCGGCGATCCAGCCGCTAGCGGGAATGAAGACCGCAAGGGTCAGCATATAGGAGGTCAGCGCGAGCTTGAGGACAATCGGATCGAGGCTGAAATCGCTGGCGATGGCCGGCAGCGATGTCGAGATCACCGTGCCGTCGAGATTCTCCATGAAAAGGGCGGTTGCGATGATCAGCGGCGTCAGCGGGGAGCGGAGCATCGAGGGAGAGAACCTTTCCGTCCCCTTGTGGCGCAGCCCTTGCTGGGTCGCAATGGCCGGCGCAGGGAAAACGTCGGCGAGCACGCGTTGGTGAACTTGCGAGCGGATTTTTCGAAAAAGGACATAAAGGGAACAGATATCGCTTGCGAATGAGAACAAAACATGCACATAGTTGCGCCTGAGGCCGCTGTTGCGGCCTTACCGCCGACCGTGCCAGAAGGAAGAGCGCCGTGACGCAAGCCAATCTCCGCCTCGTGGAAGGGACTTCAGTGGACAAGACCAAGGCGCTCGACGCCGCGCTGTCGCAGATCGAACGGGCTTTCGGCAAAGGCTCGATCATGCGTCTTGGCAAGAATCAGCAGGCGGTGGAGATCGAGACGATACCGTCCGGCTCGCTCGGCCTCGATATTGCACTCGGCGTCGGCGGCTTGCCGCGGGGCCGCGTGATCGAAATCTATGGACCGGAATCCTCCGGCAAGACGACGCTGACCCTTCACGTGATCGCGGAAGCGCAGAAAAAGGGCGGCGTCTGCGCCTTCGTCGACGCGGAGCATGCGCTCGATACGGTTTATGCGCGAAAACTTGGCGTCAATCTCGAAGACCTCCTCGTCTCCCAGCCCGACACTGGCGAGCAGGCGCTCGAGATCACCGACACATTGGTGCGCTCAGGCGCGGTCGACGTGCTGGTCATTGATTCGGTCGCAGCTTTGACGCCGCGCGCCGAAATCGAAGGCGAGATGGGCGAATCGCAGCCCGGCTTGCAGGCCCGGCTGATGAGCCAGGCCTTGCGCAAGCTCACCGCTTCGATCTCGCGCTCCAATACGATGGTGATCTTCATCAATCAGATCCGCATGAAGATCGGGGTGATGTATGGTTCGCCCGAAACCACGACCGGCGGCAACGCCCTGAAATTCTACGCTTCCGTGCGTCTCGACATCCGCCGCATCGGCGCGATCAAGGATCGCGAAGAGGTGGTCGGCAACCAAACCCGCGTGAAGGTCGTCAAGAACAAGGTGGCGCCGCCGTTCTAGCAGGTCGAATTCGACATTATGTATGGCGAGGGCGTCTCCAAGAGCGGCGAATTGATCGATCTTGGCGTCAAAGCCGGCGTTGTTGAAAAATCCGGCGCCTGGTTCTCTTACGACAGCCAACGTCTTGGCCAGGGCCGCGAGAACGCCAAGGCTTTCTTGAAGACCAATCCCGATATTTCGGCCAAGATCGAACGCGCCATCCGCGAGAATTCCGGCCTGATCGCCGAGCGCATTCTCGACAACGCCGATCCTAACGAACTCGACGACGCCGCCGACGCTTGAGAAAGGTCAACCGGGCGTTTGTCCCCCGGCGCCCGGCTGCCGAACCTTTTATAGCTTTCGCGGCTTGAGCGCGGCCGCGCCCTCTTTCGGGGCGCGGCCGCGTTCCACTTATTGCCGCCTCGGCCGTCCCTCGGCGGGAGGCGATTGCGCTTTCCCATTCGCGCCGCGATGTTCTACAAGAAAAGCAGGCGCTTCTTGCGGTCGGACCGGCCGCGCGGGCGTCGAATTGGCGCGCCCTCGGGCGCGATTACCCAGGAGCGGGCAGGGCGAGGGTTCATGAACGGCGTCAACGAAATCAGGGCGAGTTTCATCGATTATTTCGCCAAGCACGGGCATGAGCCTGTGGCTTCGAGTTCGCTCGTGCCGCGCAACGATCCGACCCTGATGTTCACCAACGCCGGCATGGTTCAGTTCAAGAACGTTTTCACCGGCATCGAGAAGCGTTCCTATAAGCGCGCCGTCACCGCGCAGAAATGCGTGCGCGCCGGCGGCAAGCACAATGACCTCGATAATGTCGGCTATACCGCGCGCCACCATACGTTCTTCGAGATGCTCGGCAATTTCTCCTTCGGCGATTATTTCAAGCCGCTCGCCATCGAGCTTGCCTGGAACCTGATCACCAAGGAATTCGGCCTGTCGAAGGATCGTTTGACCGTCACCGTCTATTACGACGACGACGAAGCGGCCGATCAATGGAAGCGCGTTGCGGGCCTGCCTGATTCGCGCATCATCCGGATCGCGACCTCGGACAATTTCTGGGCGATGGGCGACACCGGCCCCTGCGGCCCGTGCTCGGAGATTTTCTTCGATCACGGCGACAAGATACCCGGCGGCCCGCCGGGCTCGGCCGACGCCGACGGAGACCGCTTTGTCGAGATTTGGAATCTCGTCTTCATGCAATTCGAGACGCTGCCGGGCGGCGAACGTATCTCGCTGCCGCGTCCCTCGATCGACACCGGCATGGGCCTCGAGCGTATGTCCACCGTGCTGCAAGGGGTGCATGACGTTTACGACATCGATTTGATGCGCGCGCTGATCCGCGCCAGCGCCGAAGCTTCGGGCGTCGATGCTGACGGACCGCACAAAATCTCGCACCGGGTCATCGCCGATCATTTGCGCGCTTCGGCCTTTCTCGTCGCCGACGGCGTGCTGCCCTCGAACGAAGGGCGCGGCTACGTGCTTCGCCGCATTATGCGCAGGGCCATGCGCCATGCCCAGCTCCTTGGCGCCAAGGATCCGCTGATGTGGCGCCTGGCGCCGGCCCTCGCCCGCGAAATGGGTCAGGCCTATCCTGAACTGGTTCGCGCCGAAGCTCTGATCGCCGAGACGCTGAAGCTGGAGGAGACGCGCTTTCGCGCAACGCTCGCCCGTGGCCTCGCCATTCTCGAAGACGAGACGCGAGGCCTCGGCGAGGGCGCCAAGCTCTCCGGCGAAGTCGCTTTCAAGCTCTATGATACATTCGGCTTCCCGCTCGATCTAACGCAGGACGCTTTGCGCGCCCGCGGGCTCGGCGTCGATACGGATGGCTTCTCCGCGGCCATGGAGCGCCAGCGCGCCGAGGCGCGCAAGGCCTGGGCGGGCTCCGGCGAGGCGGCGACCGAAACGATCTGGTTCTCGTTGCGCGAAAGGCTCGGCGCGACGGACTTCCTCGGCTACGAGACCGAAGAGGCCGAGGGCGTCGCGCTGGCGATCCTCAAGGACGGCGGCGAAGTCGACAGGCTCGTCGCCGGCGAGAAAGGCGCCGTGCTTCTCAATCAGACGCCCTTCTACGGCGAATCGGGTGGACAGGTCGGCGACACCGGCGTGATCCTGGGGGCGGGATTGCGCGCCCGCGTCACCGAGACGCGAAAGAAACTCGGCGATCTCTTCGTCCATGACGTCGTCGTCGAAGAAGGCGAATTGACGCTTTCGATGGCGCTGGAGCTGAAGGTCGACCACGCCCGTCGAACCGCCATCCGCGCCAATCATTCGGCGACGCATCTGTTGCACGAAGCCCTGCGCATGACGCTCGGCGATCATGTCGCGCAGAAAGGCTCTCTCGTCGCGCCTGACCGGCTGCGTTTCGACATTGCTCATCCCAAGCCCATCACCAAGGCCGAGTTGTCGCAAGTCGAGGACATCGCCAATCGCATCGTGCTGCAGAACGAGCCGGTGACGACGCGCCTGATGGCGGTCGATGAGGCGGTCGCCGCAGGCGCTCGCGCCCTCTTCGGCGAGAAATACGGCGATGAAGTGCGTGTCGTCTCGATGGGGACGATCGAAGGCGGCGACAATGGCGCGCGGCCCTATTCGGTCGAGCTTTGCGGGGGCACGCATGTCGCGCGCACCGGCGACATCGGCCTTATTTCGATCATCGGCGAGAGCGCGGTCGCGGCGGGCGTGCGCCGCATCGAAGCCAAGACCCGCGATGAGGCGCGCCATCGTCTCAACGAGGAGGCCGAGGCGCTCGCCGAAGTCGCCGCCGCCTTGCGCGCGCCGATCAGCGAAGCCGGCGAGCGGCTCGCCGCGCTCATCGAAGAGCGGCGCAAGCTCGAGCGCGAGCTTTCCGAGGCCAAGAAGAAGCTCGCCATGGGTGGCGGGGCCGGAAACGGGGCGCCGCCGCTGCGCGACGTCGCCGGCGTCAAGGTCTACGCCCGCGTCGTCAGCGGCGTCGAGATGAAGGATTTAAAATCCCTCGCGGACGAAGCCAAAGGCGGCGTCGGCTCCGGCGTGGTCGCCATTGTCGCGCTCGGCGAGGACGGCAAGGCCAGCGTCGTCGTCGGCGTCACCAATGACCTGACCTCACGCTTCAATGCGGTCGATCTCGTTCGCGTCGCCTCGGCGACGCTCGGCGGCAAGGGCGGCGGCGGGCGCCCCGACATGGCCCAGGCCGGCGGGCCTGACGGCGCCAAAGCCGAAGCCGCGCTGACCGCGATCGAGGATGCCCTGCGCAAGGCGGCGTAAGCCACAACGCCGCTCGCGGCGCTTTTCCAATCACGGCGAACCTGCGCCGCGGTGTCATGTTGAGAGGCCGACATGTTGGACAATGCGCTCGCCGCCGAACTCAAACGCTACGAGCCTGACCTCGTCGCCATCCGTCACGACATCCATCGCCACCCTGAAGTCGGCTTCGAAGAGGCGCGCACCGCCGGGCTGGTCGCCGAGCGCCTGCGCGAATGGGGGATCGAGGTCACGGAAGGGATCGCCAAGACCGGCGTCGTCGGCACGCTTCGCGGCGATCGGCCGGGGCAACGGGCGATCGGTCTTCGCGCCGATCTCGACGCGCTGCATATCCGCGAGACTTCGGGGCTCGACTACGCTTCTGAAGTTCCTGGCAAGATGCACGCCTGCGGCCATGACGGCCATACGACGATGTTGCTCGGCGCGGCGCGGTATTTGAGTCGGCATCGAGACTTTTCCGGCGCGGTCCATTTCATCTTCCAGCCGGCGGAGGAGGGGCTCGGCGGCGGGCGCGTCATGGTCGAGGAGGGGCTCTTCGAGCGCTTTCCGGTCGACGCCGTCTATGGCATGCACAATATGCCGGGCCTTGCCGTCGGTAAATTCGCGACGCGGGTCGGGCCGTTCCTCGCGGCGAGCGATTCCTGGACCGCGATCTTCCGAGGCACCGGCGGCCACGGCGGCGCCGGGGCTCATCTCGCAACTGACGCGACCATACCTCAGGCCCATTTCGTGCTCGCCCTGCAAACGATCGTCGGGCGCAATGTGCCGGCGACCGAGACGGCGGTGGTCAGCGTCGGCCATATTTCGGGCGGCGACTATTCTTCGCCCAACATCATCCCTTCGGAAGTTGTCGTACGCGGCACCTCGCGCTCCTATAAGCCCGCCGTGCGCGATCTCATCGAGAAGCGTCTCGGCGAACTCGCCCATTCGCTCGCCGCCGCCTATGGCTGCGCGGCCGATGTCGATTACGAGCGCCGCTACCCCCCGCTGGTGACCCATGCCGAGCAGACAGCGATCTCCGTCGAAGCGGCCGCAGCCCTGGTCGGCGCAGAGAATGTGATCGGCGACGCCGCGCCGCTCACCGGCGCCGAGGATTTCTCCTTCATGCTCGAAGCGAAGCCCGGCGGCTTCGTGATGATCGGCAACGGCGTTGCGCCCGACGGATCGTTCCACAACGTACATACGCCGCTCTATGATTTCAACGACGAGATCATCACGATCGGCGCCGGCTATTGGGTGAGCCTCGTTCAAAAGGAGCTCGCCTGAGGACGCGGAGAGACGAAAGCCAATCGAGGCGTCGAACGACCCGTTCTCGCGACGTTCCTCAACCGGCCGCTGCCCCATCGCCTTCCCGGCCAAGCGGGAGAGGCGAATGCGATGTCGCCGCGTGAATATGCTCGACGCCAATGAAGGGTACGTTGCGCCTCCTTTTCCGCTGGGCGGAGAGACGGTTAGGATGAACCGTCACATGTATCAGTCGATCCGTTGAACCTACCGTCTTCGGATGCGAGATCGCGGCGAAGCGAGGAAAAAAGAAATGACAGCGCGGGGTTTTGGGGCATGAATGTCGCGGGCGTCGTGAACATCGAGGACTTGCGCCGTCTGGCGCGCAGACGGCTGCCGCGAATTCTCTTTGATTGGATCGATGGCGGCGCGGGCGATGAGAGCGCACTGCGTCAGAGCATGGAAGAATTCGCCGCGACGCGCTTTGCCCCGCGTTATCTCGCCAAGGTCGCATCGAGCGACCTGAGCAGACGCCTGTTTGGGCGCGCCTATGGGATACCGTTCGGCGTCGCGCCCGTCGGCTATGTCGGGCTCTTCTGGTCGGGCGGCGAATTGGCGCTGGCCGAGGCGGCGCGGCGGGCGAACACGCCTTTCATTCTCTCCGGCAGCGCGGTCGCCACGATCGAGGACATCGCCAAGATCGCGCCGGATCATACATGGTTCCAATTGTACCCAGCGCGAGACGTCGGCGTGACGCGCGATCTCATCGCCAGGGCCGGCGCCGCTTCGCTCGGCGCGCTGGTGCTGACCGTCGATCTTCCCGTGCAAGCCAAACGGGAGCGCGATATCCGCAACGGCTTTTCGCTGCCGATTCGCTACAATGGGCGAAATCTTCTCGACGGCGCTCTCCATCCGGAATGGGCGCTGCAATGGCTTCGCAATGGCGGCCTGCCCAAGATGGGTTCCTGGGCGGCTTACGCTGGCGCCGGCGCAAGCGCGGAGCGTATCGCCGAATATATGCGATCGCAGCAATTTACGCCGCAAGGCTGGGACGATCTCGAAAGCTACCGCGCGCTCTGGAAGGGCAAGCTGATCGTCAAGGGGCTGCAGCACCCCGACGATACGCGCCGCGCGCTCGAACTTGGCTGCGACGGGATCATCGTCTCGAATCACGGCGGCCGGCAATTCGACCGCGGACCGACGCCGCTCGCGTCGCTGCCGGCGATCCGCCAGGCTGTCGGCGACAAGATGGCGGTGATGATCGATGGCGGCGTTCGCCGCGGCGCGGATGTCCTCGCCGCTTTGGCCCATGGCGCGGACTTCGTCTTTTGCGGACGCGCAATCGTCTATGGCGTCGCCGCGGCAGGTTTGCCCGGCGCCGATCGCGCTTTCGAAATCCTCACCGACGAGTTGAGACGTACGCTCGGGCAGATAGGTCTGACTCGCATCGCGGATGTGAATGGCGGGATTTTGTGGCGGTGAGACGCGGCGACGAGACCGCAGGAAAGCGGCTCGACGCCGCCGATTCGGCGATCGGCGGGGTCAGGGCGACGATCAGCGAAGATCCTTTCGTATTTCTCCGCTTGTTCACCACCGCCCATGATCCTCTTCCGTCCTTCGTCGCATTCCTCGGCTTTCTGATTCCGATCGTCGCCATCGCGCTCGGTTTCGATTCGATCTCAAGCGAATTCAATCGCCGTACGATGAGCCGCATCCTGGCGCAGCCGATCTATCGCGATGCGCTGCTGTTCGGAAAATTTCTCGCCGGCCTAGTGACGCTGGCCGTCATGCTATGATCACCGGCTCGCCGCTGCCGCTCGGGCAGAGCCTCATGCTGATCTGGCCGCAGCTGACCGGGCTGCTCGCCGCGATGGTGCTCA
>DASZFX010000177.1:0-4513 GCA_035939375.1 Roseiarcus sp. | reverse complement strand
GCTCTAAAACCTCCGGAGCTTACAATGGTTTCGCCAGCCACCTTTTCGCCTCTCGCCCCCGACCCGCCTCTCGCACGCTCGAATAAGCGTTTCGCGCGCCACGAATGATCGAATTAATTTAGGAAGCTTGCAAGCGTCGCGCCAGTGGGTTTGGCTACCGGCGCGATCAAATACAAAGAGGCCCGGCGGGGCGCGCCGGGCCTCTTCACACGCAACGCTCGGACTATGACTCAACGCGCGTCCGAACCTTCGATATGGTGAAAGGCGAGCTTACTTCGGCGAGACGGCCGAGTAGGCGGTCTCGATCGGCCTGAAGGCTTCCTTGGCGAGCTTGGCGTAGAGTTCGCCGATCTTGGTCGTCTCGGCGACGAGGCCTTCATAGCTCGTCTTGGCGAATTCGGTCTGGATCTGGATGGCGCTGTCGAAAGTCTTGGCGCCGAGGAGCTTCTCGACGACGTCGGTATTGGCTGCGATCGCCTTCTTGGAAAACTCGGTCGTCTCAGCGGCGATTTCCTGCAAGCCCTTGGAGAGCGAGGTGGCCGCCGCGGCGACTGCGTCGAACTGCTGTTTGCCGAATTTCTGGAAATCTTCGAACGTCGCGTACATGGTTTTGCCTTTCAGTTTAACGCCGCCCATTCCGGGCGCTTCGAGCTGATCGCTGGTGAGCCGGACCGCTGTCGGCGAATATGTGCAGCGCACAATAAAAGTCAAGCTATTTTTTGCGTCGCACCATAAAAAGTGACGGGCTCCATGATGAACCTCTTCGACGACGGTTCGATCACGCGTGCGATCTAATCCGAGCAAGGCTTCGGGCCCCCGCCGACCCGGCGCGAACGTTTACCCTATTGCATTTTTCTCTTTGCCCTCATCGACTTACCGCGAAATAGCGCAGCGTGGCGATTCGCCATTAACGCGGGGGTAACCGCGTCCGCATAGGTTTTGTCGATGTGTGGATCGGGTAACGGTCGCGGCGGATTGATCGCGCCTCCGTCGCCGGGGCATGTCGTGGGGCGGTTCTATGGCGTTGAGTCTCAAAGCGAGCGTGAGCGGTCGCAAGTCCCGCGTTTTCGCCAGTGTTTGTTTAGCCGGCTTGGCTTGCGCAACGCTGACTTCCACAGCCGAGGCGCGCGGTTGGCGCCATAATTCCTATCAGCATCAGACCGCTCGCCATCACTATGCGCGGGCCTACCGCCCCATCCGCCACCACTGGACCCATCGCGCGCCCGGCTATTCGCCGCCGTTCGCCGCCATGGTCGTCGACGCCAATTCAGGCCGCACGCTTTACGCGGCTGATGAGAACGGGCTTCGGCATCCGGCCTCGATCACCAAGGTGATGACGCTCTATCTGCTCTTCGAACAGCTCGAAAAGGGCCGGATGACGCTCGAAACGCCGATCGAGATCTCGGCCCATGCGGCGAGCCAGGCGCCGTCCAAACTGGGGCTGCCGCCCGGGGATTCGCTGTCAACGGAGGAGGCGATCAAGGCTGTCGTCACACGCTCGGCCAACGACGTCGCCGTTGCGATCGCCGAGAAAATCGGAGGCGATGAAGAAACGTTCGCCGAAATGATGACCCGCAAGGCGCACGCGCTCGGCATGTCGCGAACGGTCTATCACAACGCCTCGGGCCTGCCCGACGACCGCCAGGTGACGACGGCGCGAGATCTGACAATTCTGGCGCGTGCGGTCGAAGAGCGCTTTCCGCGCTACTTCCATTACTTCTCGACCCATTCCTTCGCATTCGCCGGCGAAACGATCGGCAACCACAATCATCTGCTCGGCCGCATCGACGGCGTCGACGGCATCAAGACCGGCTACACCAACGCCTCCGGCTTCAATCTCCTGACCTCGATGCATCGCGACGGGCGTTCGCTCGTCGCCGTCGTGCTCGGCGGACGCTCGGCTGAGGCGCGCGATCGGATGATGGAGCAACTGCTTTACCAGCATTTCGCCCAAGCAACCTCCGGTCATTCCGCGCAGATGATCGCGGAAGCCAATGCGCCCGACGCGATCCTTCTCGGCGCCAACGAGCGCGGCCGACGCGGCGCAAGCCCGGCGCCGACGCCGCCGATCCGCGAGGCCGTCTTGGCGAAGGCCGAGACAGAATCTTTCCCCGAAGGCGACGACGACGAAACGGTCGAGCGCGCCGCTGCGACGCCCCCCGTGCGGCCGGCCCCGTTCGATCGCCAGGCCGCGAGCCCGCCAGCGCCGCTTGATCTCAGCCAAAGACCGGCCGACATCGCTCAGCCCGTAAGGCCGATCGAACCGATGCGAACCGCTGCTTTGGAGACCCCCGCCGCGTCTGGTCCCGCCAAAGGACTCGACGCCGCCCTGCCTCTGCACGAGCCTGCGCCGACCGCAAAGCCGGAGGCGTCGGCTCTGCCTCTGCACCAACCCGCGTCGGCCGCAAAGCTCGAGGCGGCCGCCCCCCATGAGCCAAAGCCAATACCGCTGCCCGAAGTCGCCGCCGGGCCGCTCGAGGCGCCGCCGGCCAAAGCCGCCGATCCCGCCGCGTTCGGTTCGGCCAAGGCGGTGGATCCCGCCACGCTTGGCTGGGTCAAGGGACCCGACGCAATCGTCCGCGCGCCCGATCCGGCGCCGCCCGCCAAGCCCGAGGAATTGCTGAAAAAGGCGATGACCGCGGCGACGCATCCCGTTGAAGAGACGCGCGCCGCCAAGCTGGAAGAGACACGGGCCGCCAAGACTGAAGAGACAAAGGCCGCCAAGGCTGAAGAGACGAAGGCCGCCAAATCCGAAGAGGCGCGGATCGCCAAGTCCGAGGAGACTCGGGTCGCCAAGGTCGAGGAGGCCCGTCCGGTCAGTCACGAAGGTTGGAAGATCCAGATCGCCGCGACGGACGACGCCGACAAGGCCAATGACATGCTGAGCCGGGCTCGGGCGGAAAACCGATCGACCTTGGCTTTGGCCAAACCGTTCACCGAGAAAGTGCAAAAGGGCGACGCCACGCTTTATCGCGCGCGCTTTGCCGTGCTTGACGCAAGCGCTGCGGAAGCTGCGTGCCGGTCGCTGAAACGAACCGGTTTCTCATGTTTTGCGACCCGCGACTGAGGCTCGTCGCGGTTGAGTGGAGTGGAGTTGGTTCAATGGCGGCGGAGCAAGACGTCCTTGGCCTGATTGACGCGCGCCGCCAGACCCGTCGCGCCGCCATGATCTGGATGGAGCTTCTTCATGAGGGCGCGATGCGCCCGCGAGATCTCCTGCGCGCTCGCGCCCTGCGCAAGGCCCAAGGTCTCATAGGCCTCTTTCTCGGTCATAACGCCGACACCCGGCTGAGAGCGCCGCGCGTCTCCGTGACCCTCTGTTGTCTCTCGCCAACCGGCAAACCGGCGGTCGAGATACGTCTCTAACAGACGGGCGCCGTCCGGGTCGTCCTTAAGGCAAGTCGCATAGAGTTCGAGGCAGGCCGGCCGCGTCAGCATGTCGAGCGACTGGCCTTGCATGGGGCCCGAAATGATCCAGCCGGTCATCTGCCCGGTGGCGTGATCCAGCCGCATTTCGATCATCGCCGAACACGCCGCCGATTGCGGGCGCGGGCGCGAACGAACGCGAAACATCGCGCCGAGGTTGGCCGCGCCGCGCCACCCGGCGAAGCCGAGCGCCGCGCTCGCCAGAAGGGAGGCGAAGAGGACGCTACCGCGCAACAGCAACACCAACGCACCGAGCAGCCCGAGCGCGCCGCCGCCCTGTCGCACCAGTCGCGCCGCCGCCGCCGGACTCAAGCGGGAGAATTGCTTGACGCCGAAAAGCAGCAAATAAAGGACCACCAGGCCGGCGATGAAGGCGGGCATGAGGGCTTGGACTTTCCCTTTGATCGCCGCTCCAGCGGCGCCCTGCGGATGCGCGAGGCTGCAGCTAAGCTACAGGAAAATGGTGTCTAGCGCACCTGACGCAAGAGGAGGCGCGCGGTCTCGCTGCCCTCTGCTTCGGCTTTGAGCGCGACATGGCCGCCCGCCGCATAAGCCGCCGCCGCGCGCAGCAGCGCTTCGAGCCGATGCGCCGCGCCGGCGTCGAATGCGCAATAGGCGCCCCCTGTCAGCCGCGCAATTTCTGCGAAGACCCGGGCGGCAATGGGATTTTCGCCTTCCTGGAACATGAAGGCCTTGACGCCGGCAAAGGCGAGCTCGCCGGCCGCCGCCAGGGCCGCGTTGGCGCCTTCCTCGAAAGCGTCGCCGACAAATACGAGGACGCCGACCTTGGCGCCGCGCGCCTCCTTCGTCGCATGGCGCAGCACTTTGACGATCTGCGTCGCGCCCCCTCGCACGTCGATCTTACTCATCAGCGCCGCAAGCCCCTGCCCGCCCGAAACGAAGGACGAGGCGCGGCATTCGTTGAAGCCGCGGTAATACACCAGCTGCACATCAAGGCCGCCGCGGTCGGCGGCGACCTGGAACATGCGCGCCTGCAAGCCTTGCGCGAGATCCCACATCGGCCGACGGCTCATCGTCGCATCGAGCGCGAAAATCAGGCGGCCGCGGGCGCCGTTCGCGGGCGCGG
>DASZFX010000176.1:0-3195 GCA_035939375.1 Roseiarcus sp. | reverse complement strand
AGGCGTCAGCGCCGCTCGCCGATCACGGCGCAGGTTTGGGCTGTTCCTCGCGCTCGGCGGCGGCGGCGCTGCGGAAGGCGGCGCCGAAAGCGTCGAGCTCCGGCGGCGGCAGATCGGAGATCGCGACAAAATGGCGCCCGTTGTCGCTCCATTCGAGCAGTGCATAGCCGTCGCGCGTTTCGCGCCGCGGTTCGCGCGGGGGCCCACCGGTCGGCAGTTCGCTCAAGGCGATCTGGTGCTCGCGCCGCTGATAGACGAGCGTTGCGACGGGCTCGCGCCCGACCACGTCGACGCGGCCCCCGACCAGCGGGAAGCCGTCGGCCTTGAGATCGACGACGGTCGTCGCGCCGGCGACCTTGCCGGCGAGCCAGGGCTTCACGGTATGGCGATCGGACGTCGCGACATCGACCGGCTGGCCGGCGAGACGGCCGCGAACAAAGGCCGCGACGACCGCGCGATCGACGTCATCGCCCGTCGGCGGCGGTACGAATAGTCCGTACGCGCCCGCGCCCAGCACGATCCCGATCATCAGCGAGGCGGCGAGAGAGCGATAGGGCGCGTCCCATAGCTTTGCGCGACGCGGGGAGGCGAGCGGCGCTCGGCTCGGCGATCGCGCCATCGCGATGGCGCGGGCGCGCAAAGCGTCAGGCGCGCTTGGTTGCGGCAGCTTTGTCCTTATCGCATTGCGGAGCGCGACGAGGCGCCCATATTCGGCGGCGAGCGCGGGATCGGCGGCGAGCTTGGCTTCAATCGCAATCATGCCGGCAGCGTCGAGTTCACCGTCCAGGGCGGCGTTGAGGAGAAGCAACTCGTCCTCGCGGGGCGGAGCGGTCATTGCCGCCTCCCGAGCTTTTCGGTCAGCGCCGCCCGCGCCCGCGCCAGGCGCGACATGACGGTGCCGATCGGCGCATCGATCGTTGCGGCGATCTCTCGATAGCTCATACCGTTGATGTCGCGCATGACGACGACTTCCCTGTAAAGATGCGGCAGGCTCTGGATCGCCGCTTCGACCGCCGCCTCGTCCGCCGATGCGATCAAGGCCGCTTCCGGGGTCGGCGCGGAGGCGTCCGCCGCTTTCGCGGCGGCGGTCTCGAGCAACTCAGCATCATCTGTCAGCAACAGCGTCCTCGGCCGGTTCTTCTGAAGCCAGGTGAAGGCGCTATTGCGGACGATGGTCAGCACCCAGGCGCGAGGCCGTTCGATGATCGCCGTATCCATCGCGGCGAGCGCCTTGAGGCAGGCCTCCTGCACGACATCCTCTGCGTCGGCGCGATTGCCGGTGAGCCATCTCGCCAAGCCATAGGCGTCGTCGAGATGGGGCAAGACCATCTCGGCGAAGCGTTTGCCGGCCCTCTCGCTCGTCACATCTTCCTCGCGTCCCTCGCGCTCACGGCGCCACGACGACCTTTCCTTTCATATGAGGGTGGAGGCCGCAATAGTAGATGTACTCGCCGGGCTGATCGAAGGTCACCTGAAACGTATCGTTGGTGTCAAGAGCCTTCGAGTGGAACTTGCCGTCCGCGTCGACGACGGAATGCGGTATATCATCGCGGTTCTCGAAAGTCACTGTCGTACCCGGCTTCACCGTGATCGTCGCGGGCGTGAAGGCGAAATTGTCGATGGCGACGGCCATCGTTCCTTCCGCCACGCCGGAGCCCAACGCGAGGCCGGTGAGCGCGGCGATGATCACGGCGCCGCAAGTCGACCGCGCGAAGAACGAAGGTTTCGTCAGAGTTCTCACTGATCCGCTCCTAGGAGGCGAGCGCGGCGTCGGTGACCGCGAGCGGCTCGTTCCCCTGATGGAAGGCGACGGAGCGAACCCCGAGATATTTCCGCAGATCGCCGGCCGGAACCGCCATCGGGCCCGGCGAGGCGGCCGAGCCGGGGACGGGCTGCGGAAAGGCCGTCGAGCGGGCGGTGTAGAAGCTCACCGCGCCTTCGACCTTTTGCATCAATTGATGGATGTGCCCGTTGAGCACGGTGACCGAGCCAAAGCGGGAAAGAAGGGAAAGGGCCTGCGCGGAATCCTGCGTGCCCCAGCCCCAGTCCGGCGCGACCGTCCAGAGCGGGATATGGGCGAAGACGACGATCGGCGTCGAAGCGCTCTTGTCCTTGAGGTCGTCGGCGAGCCAGGCGAGCTGCTCGGCGCCGAGATTGCCCATACCGCCGGCCTTGAGATCGACGACGTTGACGAGGCCGATGAAATGGACGCCTTGCTGATCGAAGGCATACCAGCCCGCGCCCTTGGCGTTCTTGCCATAGCGTTCGAGATAGGCCTTGCCGTTGTTCTCATCGATCATGTCGTGCTCGCCCGGCACGTAGCGCACGTCGAGCTTGGCGCGGCCGATCGCCTGATCGGCGTCGTCGAATTGCTTGGCCTTGGACAGGTGCGAAATGTCGCCGGTATGGATCATGAAGGAGGGGCGCGCCGGCATCGCAACGATCTTGTCGATCGCCTCGTTGAGCGTGCCGAGCGCGTTGGGATTGGCCGGCTTGTCGAAGCCGACATGGCTGTCGGAAATCTGCAGGAAGCTGAAACCGGCTTCGGCCGCCTGAGCCGTTCCGAGCAATGCCGATTTCGGCACGCCGCCGGACAAGGTCCAAAGAACGCCCGTGCCCGCCCAGATCATGCATTCGAGGGCCTGACGGCGGTCGAGACCCTTATCGTCGTCTCTGCTCATCTCTCGTCTCCTTGCCGGCGAGGCGCCGGCTGAAGGGAAGACTCAAGTGGAGGAGACGTTATTCCCGGGACCGCAATATTTCTTAGAGATGAGGCCGCCCGGCGCCCGGCGGCGATTGTCGCAAGGCCGCCCTTCTGCGACTTTGCCTGAGCGCCCCAGAGAGTCGAATCAGCAGGCGGGCGGGGACGCGTCGCAAGGGATCAAGCTTCCGTATGTTGGCTCGCCGCGAAGAGGTTGCGACCGCCGCGCCGTCGCCCGCGGCGGCTCTCGCCTCGATGCTGAGCGGCTTTTCGTTGAATGGCCGACGGACGGCGGTTGAAAGGCGCGACGGAATTGACTTTTTCTTCAATGAATTCTGGACCGCGCGTCAGCGGCAAGCCCATCGTCTTCACGAAATCTCTTATCGCGCCTGCTTCAAACCCCAGCTGCCGGCTTTCTTTATCGAACGTCTGACTGAGGCCGGCGGGCGTGTCTACGATCCGTTCATGGGGCGCGGCACGACGCCATTGCAGGC
>DASZFX010000175.1:0-3608 GCA_035939375.1 Roseiarcus sp. | reverse complement strand
CAACGGTCGCCGCCGCCGAGTCGCGGGTCGCGAGCGCCGTGTCGACGGTCGATTGCGGGGTATTGCCCTGCGTTACAAGCGTCTTTTGACGCGCGAGCGTAGCATCGGCGTTCTTCAGTTGAGCCAGGCCATTGGCGAGGTCGGCCTGCTCGACGGAATCGTCGATATTGATGAGCAGCGCGCCGGCTTCGACGTCTTCGCCGGAATCGAAATGCTTCGCGGTGACGACGCCGGCCGCCTGAGGCGCGATGAGAATGCCCTGATACGCGCGCAAGGTCCCGATCGCCGTCAGCTCGGGGGGCCATTTCTCGGTTTTCACGGCCTCGGCCGCCACCGCCGTCGGCTTCGGCGCGAAGGCGGCGCTGATGAAGCCTTTGACCATCACGGGCTTGATCGCAAACTGGAAATAGGCAAGGCCAGCGGTCAGCGCCGCCAGCAGAGCCAGCGTAATCAAGAACACGATCGGTCGGCGAGCGACGAGCGGAAGCTTCGCCAGCACAAGCAGCAACCCCAGTATCGCGCCCCCAACAATGAAGACGAGCGGAGGAATCGGAGTGTGAATGAGGGCGAACTGCGCCGCCGCCCCGATCGCCAGCAACGCGAGGGCAAGCAAAATCAAGAGCCGGTTCGTCAGGCGCCGCATCGCTCCATTCCGATTCGGGAAGGGTTTTAAGGCCGGGCCTTTTGCAACATTTCGCTGAAGATTGATATGTGGTCCGCCTCTGAAAGGGAGCCCTGGCGGCCTCTCGCCAGCGGCCCCTCGCAACGTTATGGTTGGATTTATGGCCGCAAATGGGCGGCCTGATTCGGGAGATTACGCCATGACCAAGACGTTCGCGCTGGTCGCGCTTGCGTTCTGCGTCGCCGGAGCGCCGGCGCTCGCCTACGCCGATGACGCCTGCATGACACAGGCGACGGACAAAAAGCTCGCCGGCGCCGCCAAGACCAGCTTCATGACGAAATGCGAGAGGACGTCTTGCGAGGGACAGGCCAAGGATAAGAGCCTGCACGGCGCCGCAATGACCTCCTTCGTCAAGAAGTGCACGAAGGACGCGATGGCGATGTAAGGCCCGTCCGCCTCGCGCGGCCGATCAGCGGGATGGGTGGAAAGCCTTCCGCAGGCGCCGATCCCATCCTGCAGCAGCTATTCTTTGACCGCTCCGGTTAGGCTCGACACGTAGTACTCGACGAAAAACGAGTACAGGATCACCACCGGCAACGAGCCGAACAGCGCCGCCGCCATCAGCGAACCCCAGTGGTACACGTCGCCTTCGACCAGCTCCGTGATCGCGCCGACGGGAACCGTCTTGTTCTCCGATGACGAGATGAAGGTCAGCGCGTAAATAAATTCGTTCCAAGACAGCGTGAAGGCGAAAATGCCGGCCGAGATCAGGCCAGGGACCGCCAGCGGCAGAGTGATCTTCCACAGGATCTGCAGCCGCGTTGCGCCGTCGATCAGCGCGCATTCCTCCAGCTCGTAGGGGATCGTGCGGAAATAGCCCATCAGCAGCCAGGTGCAGAACGGCACCAGGAAGGTCGGATAGGTCAGGATCAGCGCCCAGTCGCTGTCGAACAGGCCAATCTTGAAGATGATCGCGGCGAGCGGGATGAACAGGATGCTGGGCGGCACGAGATAAGCGAGAAAGATGGCGAGCCCGACATAGCGCGCGCCGGAGAAGCGCAGACGTTCAATCGCATAGGCCGCGCAGACGCTGCAAAACAGGGAAATCGCCGTCGCCGCCACCGAGACGACCATCGTGTTGATGAGCCAGGAAGGATAGCTCGTCTCGAAAAACAGCTTCTCGATATGTTCGAGCGTCGGGTGGGCGACCCAGAAGGGATTGAAGCGCGCGTAGTCGTAAAGCTCGTCATCCGGCTTAAAGGTCGTCGTCGTCATCCAGTAGAATGGAAACAGCAAGACGAACAGGAAGACGGCGAGGGGAAGATAGAGCGTGAACACTCGGCGCGGCAGCCGCTCGAGATAGTCCATGCCTTCGGTCGCGTCGGCGCTGGCAGCCATCATCAATCTCGCGAGCCTTGCTGCCAGCGTCGACGCTGCAGCCCGAAATAACTGAACAGGATGGCGGCCAGCAGAAACGGCACCATCGCGTCGGCGATCGCGGCGCCCTCGCCGAGATTTCCCCCCGTGATGGCGCGCTGAAACGAGAGCGTCGCCATCAGCTGGGTGGCGTTCATGGGACCCCCGCGCGTGATCGCGTAGATGAGCTGGAAGTCGGTGAACGTGAGCAGGACCGAGAAGGTCATGACGACGGCGATGATCGGCGACAGCATCGGCAGGGTGACGAAGCGAAAGCGCTGCCACGGACTCGCGCCATCGAGCGTCGCGGCCTCGTAGAGCGACGGCGATATGGTCTGCAGCCCGGCAAGCAGCGTTATCGCCACGAACGGAATGCCGCGCCAGACATTGGCGAAGATCACCGACCAGCGCGCGTTCCAGGGCTGGCCGAGAAAATCAATGTACTGGTGGATGAGACCGAGCTTGATGAGCGACCAGGAGATGATCGAGAATTGCGGATCATAGATCCACCAGAAAGCGATCGCCGACAACACGGTCGGCGTGACAAACGGCAACAGCACAACGGCGCGGATGAGCGATTTCATCGCCAGTCGCCGATTGAGCAAGAGCGCGAGATAGAGGCCCAAGCCAAATTTGAGCGCGCTGGCCACGACCGTATAGAACGTCGTGTTGAATACCGAGAGCCAGAATATCTGGTCGTGGGCGAGGGAAATGAAATTGGCGAAGCCAACGAAGCGGCCCGGCTGGCCAATCGTGGCGTCGGTCATGCCGAGCCAGAAGCCCAGGCCCAGCGGGTAGGCGAGAAACACCATCAAGAACGCCGCCGCCGGCGCGATCATGAGGAGGCCGAGAACATTGCGATCGTCGAGCAGACGAAAGACGAGCCGCTGCCGTGCCGGGACTAGCCGCGCCGTTCGTTGAACCGGCGTCAACGAAGCCATCAGCAATCGCCCCGGCTGTCACGCGGGGGGGAGTCCATTCGGCGAATGCTGGCCTCCCCCTTCATCGTCGCGTGGTGTCGCCGCGCCGTCTTCGCTCAGGCGCTGTAATATCGTTTCACCCGCTCGGCTGCATCGTGCGCCGCGTCTTTGGGCGACTTGTTCCCCGTGCACGCCTCGGCGAACATGTCGACCACCACGAAATCGCCCATGACTGCGGCTGACGCATTTCCAAGGGCGCCCGAATAGCCATCATCGAGCGCGTACTTCAGAACATCGCGGAAAGGCGTAACCTTTGGATCGGCGGTCCAGATTGGATTGTCGTTCCAGGCCGGCAACGGCGGCGCCATGTATCCATTCGACTGAGTCTCCCAATAGTCGACCTGATCCTTTTCCCACATGAAGCGCAGATATTCGCGGACGGCGTTTGGATACTTGCTGTAGGCGTATGCGTAGGTGTTGAGAATGTTTTGCTGCTCGGTCGGCTTCCCGATCGGGCCAATCGGCATATTGGCGTGATCCATGTCGGCGGCGATCGCCTTCAGCGCCGGATCGGGCGAGTTCTTGGCGACTGTGTAGATCGATATGCCGTTCAACGTCAGGCCGATCTGGTCGGCGAGGAACGCCTTGTT
>DASZFX010000174.1:0-2699 GCA_035939375.1 Roseiarcus sp. | reverse complement strand
GGCGATCATCGCCGCTTTTTTCTTCGGCCTCGCTTTCATCGCCATCAAGATCGGCGTGCGCGAGACGACGCCGCTACTGCTGTCCGCCCTGCGCTTCGCCTTTGCCGCTTTCCCGGCGGTGCTTTTCGTGAAGCCGCCGCGGGCGTCGTTTGGGCTGACGACGCTTTATGGCCTTACGATCGGCGCCGGCCAGTTCGGCCTTCTCTTCATTGCAATCGGTCTTGGCATGCCGGTCGGGCTTGCCTCGCTCGTCATCCAGTTGCAGGTCTTCATCACGATCTTCGTCGCTTGGGTGTGGCTCGGCGAGAGGCCGCGTCAGGCCCAATTGATCGGCGCGGCAATCGCGCTTCTCGGCATCGCCGCGATCGGCTCGGAGCGCCTGAACGGCGCGAGTCTCGGTCCGTTCCTTCTGGTGATCGCGGCCGCGGCTTTCTGGGGCGTCGGCAATATCCTGGGCAAGCTTGCCGGCAAGATCGATATGTTCGCCTTTGTCGTCTGGGCGACGCTAGCGGCGCCCGCGCCGTTGATCCTGCTCTCGCTGGTCTTCGACGGCAGCGCGAGCCTCCTGGCGCTCCGCCATCCGAGCCTCGCGCTCGTCCTCAGCGTGGCGTTGCTCGCCTATGGCGCGACCGTGATCGCCTATGGGCTATGGGCGCGGCTGCTCGCCCTCTATTCGGCGGCCGAGGCGGCGCCTTTCGCGCTTTTGATCCCGGTTGCCGGCATGCTCTCCGGCGCGATCGTCTTCGGCGAGCCCTTGAGCGCGATTGAACTTATGGGCGCCGCTCTGGTAATGGCGGGGCTCGCTTTCAATGTCTTCGGCGACCGGCTCATAGGCCGGCGCGAAAGGGCGGCTTAGGGGCCATGCACGACATTAAGCTCATTCGCGACGACCCGCAGGGTTTCGATGCGGGCCTTGCCCGGCGGGGCCTGCCGCCGCAGGCCGCGGCGCTGATCGCGCTCGATGAGCGGCGCCGCGCGGCGATCCTCGAATTGCAGAAGGCGCAGGAGCGCCGCAATGCGGTCTCGAAAGAGATCGGCCAGGCGATGGGCAAGAAGGATTTGACGCTGGCCGAGGCGTTGAAAGCGGAAGTCGCCGATCTCAAGACGAAGATGCCGGAGCTGGAGGAGGCGGAGCGCAAGGCGCTGGCCGCGTTGGAGGCCGAGCTTGCGGCGATCCCCAACCTGCCGGCCCATGACGCGCCAAACGGGCGCGACGAAAACGACAATGTCGAAATCCGCCGCCACGGGGCGCCGCCGCACTTTCCCAATAGCTACAAGCCGCGGGAGCATTTCGAGATCGGCGAAGCGCTCGGGCTGATGGATTTCGAGACGGCGGCGAAGATTTCAGGCGCGCGGTTCGTGGTGCTGAAGGGCGCGCTGGCGCGGCTGGAGCGGGCGCTGGCGCAGTTCATGCTGGATTTGCATGTTGATGAACATGGATACGAGGAAGTCGCGCCCCCGCTGCTTGTGCGCGATCAGACGATGTTTGGTACGGGACAACTGCCGAAATTCGAAGAAGACCAGTTTTGGGCGCTGGGCGGTGAGCTCCTTCACGATCCAGTCAAAGAGACGGTCTCGGAAGCCTCATTGGATATGCTGCAGATGGCGTATCTCGGACGGCTGGCGAAGATGCGCAAAGAGCGGTTAGGCCTCATCCCCACCGCCGAAGTCCCGCTCACCAATCTCGTCCGCGAAAGCATCATCGACGAAGCAAAGCTCCCGCTGCGCTTCACCGCCGGCACGCCGAGCTTTCGCGCCGAAGCGGGCGCGGCGGGGAAGGATACGCGCGGCATGATCCGCCAGCACCAATTCCTCAAAGTGGAGCTCGTTTCGATCACGACGCCCGAGCAATCGGCCGCGGAGCACCAGCGCATGACCCATTGCGCCGAGGAGGTCCTGAAGCGCCTCGGCCTGCATTATCGCACCGTCGCGCTATGCACCGGCGATATGGGCTTTTCCGCGCAAAAGACCTACGACATCGAGGTCTGGTTGCCGGGGCAGGGGCGTTTCCGTGAGATTTCCTCCTGCTCGGTCTGCGGCGATTTCCAGGCCCGGCGCATGAATGCGCGCAGCAAGGCGGCGGACGCCAAGGCGACGCGCTTCGTCCATACGCTCAACGGCTCAGGCGTCGCGGTCGGCCGCGCCCTGGTCGCGATTTTGGAGAACTATCAAAATCCCGACGGATCGGTGACTGTTCCGGCGGTTCTGCGAAGGTACATGGGCGGCCTGGAGCGGATCGAGGCGCGGAGCTGAGCAGAATAAGCGCGCAATTCGCGCGTGGGGGCCACATCGGTCCGGCGTCGTCAAGCGCCTTCGGCGCTCGGTAGTGTCTCAGTTTGAATTTCCGGCCGTCTGATCAGCCGTCTTTTTGTAGGGGCCGCGCGGTCCCGGTTTGGGCGCTTCGGTGTCCATCATCCCAATGAAGTCGGTCCAGGTCATGAGCGTTTTAGAGACGCCAGCGGCCATAGCGGGCGTGACGCGCAGCGTCTTGTGAATGCGGATGAAGTTATACCAAACCGAATAAATCGCGACCACATGCGCGTGGTTCTCGAATTTCTTCGAGAAAGCGTTGGTCAGGCGAGTGAAGCGCTTCTCGCCTTTAGGACCGCGTGGCATGGCTCAGCGCGGTCTCTTCTTAATAAGGCATACGTCGGGAATCGAAGTGGCGCCCCCGCCATAGGAATTTACATCGTAGCGGG
>DASZFX010000173.1:0-3279 GCA_035939375.1 Roseiarcus sp. | reverse complement strand
TTGCGCCGCTGGCATACCTCGCGCCGCGGGTCATCGATGCAATAGTCGATGGCTCGGCGCCCTCGGGTCTGACCGTCTCCGCCCTCACAATGGTGCTTCCGCATTCCTGGTCCGCCCAGGAGCGGATGATCGGACTCGCTTAACTCCCGACCTTCGGTCCCGGCCGACCGCACAAAATGAGCGCGCACTAAACTGCTCGATCAGTCAGCCGTGATGCGGGCGCGCTCTCGCCAAAGCGAACCGGTCTCATCAGGACTCGAAACCGGTTTGCGGAGATTACGGCTTAAAAAACCGGACATTTGAAAATCGCGACCTCAGACTGCCGGCCGAAACCGCCCGCCAATTCGAGCATTTTGCTACTCGTCCAGTCTTTGAGACGCCGAAGTCCACAAAAACGCCGAGAAAAGTGGGGCATGTGCGGCGGCGCGCCAAAGGTCTGGTGTCCTCAGAATGCGTGGCTGGGGCGGGAGGATTCGAACCTCCGCATGGCGGAATCAAAATCCGCTGCCTTACCGCTTGGCGACGCCCCAATTGTGCCCCGAGCGTCCGATTTGGCCGGCGAAGCGGCGCGACCATAGTGTGTGGCGCTTTCACCCGCAATCCTTTGGACGTCGCGGCGCGCTATGTTTTTGGTTCGCCAAAAAATCGCTTTTTCTCTAAATGTTTCAAGCAGTTAAATCACGGCGAATGCGCCGGGCCTTGCCGGCGGACGCTCGCGGGAGCATCTTTCTCTTATACGCCGCTTTAAGCCGGACCTCGGCGACAAATGGGAGGCTCAAAATGAGCGTTGCGCAGATTCTCAAAGGCAAGGGTCGCGACGTCGTCACAACCCAACCGCACCGGACGTTAATGGAGGCCGCTCAATTGCTCGGCGAGAAGGGCATTGGCGCGCTGGTCGTCTCCGACGCCAGCCGGAGCGTGCTGGGCATACTCTCGGAGCGCGACATCATCCGCGCGATCGCCCGCAACGGCCCCGGCGCGCTCGAGCAGGCGGTCTCAAAATACATGACCGCCAAAGTCTTCACGGTCAGCGAGGACACGCCGGTCGATGCGGTGATGGAGACGATGACCAATGGGCGCTTCCGCCATGTGCCGGTGACGGCCGACGGCCAGCTCATCGGCCTCGTCTCGATCGGCGACGTCGTAAAGCATCACGTCAACGAGATCGAGAACGAACATCGCGCGCTGCGCGACTATATCGCTACGGCTTGAGCAAGAGGCGTTCGCGTCGACGCGCCGACGGCCTTGCCAATGGGGCCGGGCGGCGCGCGTGAGAAACCTTGCAGGCCCCGCCGGTCGCCGGCGCGAGAGATGCCGCCGTCTCTCTTTTCCAAAGCCGGTTGTAGAACGCAATGTCTGGATCGAGGCGCTTCGCCCGTCGCCTAAGAACAGAACACGGCGCCGGCGTCTTCGGGGCAATGTTCGCTCTATGGTCGATCGGGCGCCATCTTTCTGCCGCCCAGCCGCTTTCCTTCCGGTTGCGCTCCCATGAACCGAGGATAAAGGAACAGCGCGCGGAACTCGCGCCGCTGAGATTGGTTCTGCAAACGAAGCGCGAAGCCCAACTCGCTGAGGGCCAAGAAATGGCTCGAGGCGCGCGACCGATACGTCGGTTGCGCGGGGTGGCGGCGTTCGCCTTCGACCCTAGAAATGCGGAGAGGACAATGAAGATGAAGAGAACAATATTGGCGTCAACTTGCGCAGCCGCGCTGACTCTGTCGATGACTCTCGCGGCGAGTCCCCTGGCCTTCGCTCAGGAGCAGGGCGCAAGTCCGCAGCAACGCGAGACATCCGGCCATCAAACGAAGGAGATGCGACCCGCCGCCCACCCAAGGCAGCCCATGGATCAATCCAAGGAACGCAGCAGCGCCGCCGAGGAGAGGCCCCAGCCTGACGCGCCCGCAGAGATGAAAAAGAAGGACGCGTCAGAGTCCGAGAAGCCCGATGTTTCGACGAACCGCAAAGCCGCCGAGGAGAGGGAACAATCTCAAGAAAAGAAAATGCAAAGCAGCCAGACCAAGCGGCAGGATATGTCGGAGCCCGAGAAGCGAAACGGCGAGGCCGCTGAGCAGCGAAGGCCCGAAAAAGGCGCAAACGAAAGCGCGCAAGAGCGGCCAGAGCACAAGGGCCCGAACGATCGCGAGGCCGCCGGCCAGGGTCGCATGAAGTTGGACCAGCGACAGGCTTCCGATCTTCGCAGCCGGTTGGAAAAGCGCGGGGGCGAGAAAGCTGCGGGATCGGCCGCGTTCTCGGTTCGCGTCGGCGGCAGGGTTCCCCAGGGCGTTCGGCTCTTGGAGGCGCCCGGCGACACCGTCGAGGAATATCCGCAATTCCGCGGATACGACTACGTCGTCGAGGGCGACGAAATCATTTTCGTCGATCCCCGTACGCGGGAAGTCGTCGAAATCGTCGGAAGCCCTGAATACCGCGCTGCGGCGGAGGCGCGCCATGAGCGCCTGCGGCTGAGCCGCGAGCAGAACGAGGTCATTCGCCGTAACATTCACATCGATCCTTCGGCGACGGTCGATTTCGACGAGGATCGCGATGAGCGCGTCCCTGATACATTCGTCTTGCTGCCGTTGCCCGGTCCCGTTGTGGCCGAGATTCCGGACGCAAGCCACTATCAGTACTTCGTCGATCGAAACGGCCACATCGTTCTCGTCGATCCGGCAACGCATGAAGTCGTCGACGTGGTCGACTAAGCGAAACGCCGCGCGCGAGCTTTTACGCGTTCGTCTTTCGCGTGATGGCCATGTTCCATTCGAACGTGGCCATCGGCTCGTCGGATTGAAAGCGGATGGGCGGCTCGCGGTGAATAGAATCGCGGCGAGCTCAGCCGATCGCGGACTGCGGCGGGAGATCGACGTGCTGGCGCAATTCGTCGACGGCGCGTCGCGCCGCGTCGCGGCCGAGTTCGATGAATTCGTCGGCGCGATGGAATTCGAAAAGCCCGATCTTGCCAAGCCGTGCGGTGATCAGCACGTCGGGCGGATCGCCGGCGAGCCGCGAGCGGGTGATGCGGTCCTGCGTGATGTTGAAGGCGTCCACCATCACCGCGGCTATGCCGGGCGCGCCGCTTACCGCGCGGGTGAAAGGCCGCAGCAACATCGCCGCGCCCCGCCTCATGCCGAGCATGCCGCCGATGACGCCGCTTTCCATGGTCTCGGCGACGGCCTGCTCTTGCGTACTTTGCATAACGTCGTCGATCGGCGCCGGGTTGTGCAAGGTCGCGCCGCGTCCCAGCATGTCGGAGACAATGTTGACCGCGATGACCTTGTC
>DASZFX010000172.1:0-7240 GCA_035939375.1 Roseiarcus sp. | reverse complement strand
ATTGAACGAGATCGTGGTCGCCACGAACGGCCCTTGATGATTGACCCCGAGCGGCGTCAGGCCGGGCCCGAAGCTCGCGATGGCGGAGAGCGGGATCATCGTCTCCTTGGAGGTCGAGACCGAAGCGCCGGCGGAGGCGCTGGAATGACCTGCCGCCGCGATGGAATTGATCGCGACATTGCGCGCCGAATCGGCGGCGATGGCCGCGGCCGCCGAAGTCGCGCTGGTCGTGGCGTTGGCGACGAATGTTCCCGCCGCGGCCCCGGTGGTTTGCGTACCGGAAGGATTGGCCCCCGCGGTCGAGATAAAGATTTGGCGCAAAGTCTCCGGATCCTGCCAGTAGCGCGGCGCGACCTCCATCACGACGTGATACTGATTGAGCGCGCTATAGATCACCGAGACCTGACGCTGGCCGAACGCGTCATAGAGCGTATTGTCGATCGCGCTGATCGGAAGACCAAGCCGCATCGCCGTCGCCCGATCGATGTTCAACACCGTCTGCAAGCCTTTCTGCTGCTGGTCGGAATTGACGTCGGCCAAAATGCTCATACCCTGCATGGCGGTCGTCAGACGCTGCGCCCATCGATAGAGCGTTTCGGTGTCGTCGGATTGCAGGGTGAATTGGTACATGGCGTTGCTCTGGCGCCCGCCGGTGCGCAAGTCGGCCGCGGGTTGCAAGTAGAGACGGGCGCCGGGCACTTGCGCGAGCTTGCCGCGCAGCCGCGCGCTGATCTGGTCCGCCGAAACCTTGCGCTCGGCAAGCGGCTTCAATGATACGAACACGAAGCCTGAATTGATCTGGCGCCCGCCGGTGAAGCCGACGACATGGTCGACCGCCGGATCGTCCTGAACGATGCCTTGCAATTGGGTGAGCTTCTGCTTCATCGACTGAAAGGAGATGCTCTGATCGGCCTGGATCGAGCCGATCAGAAGGCCGGTGTCCTGCGAGGGAAACAAGCCATAGGGAATATTCATGAGGAGGTAGACGTTGAGCCCGACGGTCGCGCAGAGAATGAGGAAGACGGCGAAAGAATGTCGTAGCGCTACCGCCAGCGTGCGTCGATAGAAGGACAGCATCGCGTCGAAGACGCGCTCGGTCGCGTGATAGAGGCGGCCGTGCGAGTGGTCCGCCGGGCTGGGCAGGAAGAGCGAGCACATCATCGGCGTCGTGCTCAATGAAATGAACAGCGAGATCGCCACCGCCATCGACAGGGTCAGCGCGAATTCCCGGAACAGGCGGCCGACAAGGCCCGACATCATGAGGATCGGCAAGAACACCGCGACGAGCGACAGGCTGATCGATATGACGGTGAAGCCGACTTCCCGGGCGCCGATGAGCGCGGCGCGCATGCGGGTCGCGCCGTCCTCCATGTGCCGGGAGATATTCTCTAAAACGACGATGGCGTCGTCGACGACGAAGCCGGTCGAGATGGTCAGGGCCATCAGCGAAAGATTGTCGAGACTGAAATTGAGAAGATACATCGCGCCAAACGTGCCGATGATCGAAACCGGCACCGCGATGCTCGGGATGGCGGTGGCGCGCACGTTCCGCAGGAAGATGAAGACGACCAACGTCACGAGCAAGACGGCGAAGACGAGGGTTCGCTCCGTGTCGGCGAGCGAGGCGCGAATGGTTTTGGAGCGATCGAGCGCGATGGCGATATTGACGTCGCCGGAAAGAGCGGCCGTCAGATAGGGCAGCTCGTGCTTCACGGCGTCGACGGCGTCGATGATATTTGCGCCGGGCTGGCGATAAAGAATGACCAGGACGGCCGGCTTGCCGTTGGCGAGGCCGGCGTTGCGCAGATCCTCGACCGAATCGTTCACTTCGGCAAGATCGCTCAGCTTCACCGCCGCGTTGTTGCGGTAGGCGATGACGAGGTCGCGATATTGGACAGCGGCGTTCGCCTGATCGTTGGTGTAGATCTGATAGTGAAAATTCGTGTCCTCGATCGAACCCTTCGGACTGTTCGCGTTGGCGGAGGCAAGCGCGGCGCGCACATCCTCCAAACCAATGCCGTAATGGAACAGCGCTCCGGGGTTAAGCTCGACCCTGACGCCCGGCAGGGCGCTGCCGCCGAGGTCGACCTCGCCGATGCCGGGCAATTGCGACAAGCGCTGCTGCATCACATTGGACGCCTGATCGTAGAGCTGCCCCTGGGTGCGCGTCGGCGAGGTCAGGGCGAGAATCAGGATGGGTGAATCGGCGGGGTTTACCTTGCGATAGATCGGGTTCGCCTTGAGGCTTGTCGGAAGATCGGCGCGCGCGGCGTTGATCGCCGCCTGCACATCGCGCGCCGCGCCGTTGATGTCGCGGTCGAGCCCGAACTGCAGCGTGATTCGCGTGCTCTGATAGGCGCTCGAAGAGGTCATTTCGCTGACGTCGGCGATCTGGCCGAGATGGCGCTCGAGCGGCGCGGCGACGGTGGAGGCCATCGTGTCGGGACTCGCGCCCGGCATGTTGGCCTGAACTGAAATGGTCGGAAAATCGATCTGCGGCAACGGCGAGACCGGCAGTTTGCCGAAGGCGAAGGCGCCGGCCAGCGCAATGCCTATGGTCAGCAGCGTCGTCGCCACCGGCCTTTTGATGAACAGTGTCGAGACGCCGCTCACGCTGATTCCGTCGCCGCCTGCGGCGCCGCGCCGGCGCCGAAGCGCGCGCCGATCCGCTCGAACATCAGATAGATGACCGGCGTCGTGAACAAAGTGAGGACTTGACTGACCGCCAGGCCGCCGACGATGGCGAGGCCCAAAGGATGGCGCAGTTCCGAGCCGACGCCGGTCCCCAGCATCAGCGGCAAGCCGCCGAACATCGCCGCCATGGTCGTCATCAGGATCGGGCGAAGACGCAACAGACAAGCTTGGTAGATGGCGTCACGCGGACTCTTGCCCTCTTCACGCTGCGCGTCCAGCGCGAAGTCGATCATCATGATCGCATTCTTCTTGACGATGCCGATCAAGAGCACGATGCCGATGATGCCGATGATGTCGAGGCCGGCTCCGGCGATCATCAGCGCCAGCAAGGCGCCGATGCCGGCCGAAGGCAGCGTCGACAGGATCGTCACCGGATGGATGAAGCTCTCGTAAAGCACGCCGAGCACGATGTACATCGTAGCAATCGCGGCGAGCAGCAGGTAGATTTCATTGGAGAGCGAGGATTGGAAAGCCGCCGCCGCGCCTTGAAAACTGGTCAGGAAGCTCGGCGGCAGCGCGATGTCCTTTTCCGCCGCGACGATCGCGTCGACCGCCGCGCCAAGCGAAGCGCCGGATGCGAGATTGAAGGAGATCGTCGTCGCTGGAAATTGCCCGATATGGGAAATCTGCAACGGTCCTTTCTGAACCTTGGTCGTGGTGATGGCGGCTAGCGGCACCTGGCCGGTCGTGGTCGCCGCAGAAGGCAAATAGAGCGCGCCCATCGAATCGACGGTACGTTGCAGCGACGGCGTGACGGTCAAGATCACCCGATATTGGTTCGACTGGGTGAAGATCGTCGAGACGATGCGCTCGCCGAAAGCGTCGTAAAGAGCGCTGTCGATCGTCGCCGGCGTAATGCCGAACCGCGCCGCGGTCGAACGGTCGATCGTCATATAGGCGGTGAGGCCGCTCTGCTGCAGATCGCTGGCGACGTCGACGATCTCGGGAATCTGGCGCAATCGGCTCAGCAGCTTCGGCGTCCAATCCTGCAAATCGCCGATATTGGCGCTCTCCAGCGTAAACTGGTACTGCGTCGCGCTGACCGCCGTGTCGATGGTCAGGTCCTGTACCGGCTGCATGTAGAGCGCGATGCCCGTGACCGAAGCCGTCTCTTGTTGCAGCCGACGGATGATTTGCCGCGCCGTCAGGCTGCGCTCCTCATGGGGCTTGAGATTGATCAGGAATCGGCCGGAATTCAGCGTCACATTGGCGCCGTCGACGCCGATGAAGGACGACAGGCTGACGACGTCCGGATCCTTCAGGATCGCTTCTCCCAACGCCTGCTGGCGCTGGGCCATCGCCTCGAACGAGGTCGATTGCGCCGCCTGGCTTATGCCTTGAATGACGCCGGTGTCCTGGACCGGAAAGAACCCCTTGGGAACGACGACGTAGAGATAGCCGGTGAGGACGAATGTCGCGAGGGCGACGACCAGGGTTGCGGCCTGGTGGTCGAGCACAAAGTTGAGCGTCCTTGCGTAGAGGCGAAGCAGGGCCTGGAAGAAACGCCCGCCTACGGCGTGCTCGTCGCCGCGCGTTTTATGCGAAAGATCGCGCTCTGCGCTCCCCCTCGCCGGCTTTAAGAGCTTGGCGCATAGCATCGGCACGAGCGTCAGCGAGACCACCGCGGAAATGATGATGGTCACCGCCAGCGTCAGCGCAAATTCGTGGAAAAGGCGGCCGACGACGTCGCCCATGAACAAGAGCGGAATCAGAACCGCGAGGAGCGAGACGGTGAGCGAAATGATGGTGAAGCCGATCTGTTCGGAGCCTTTGAGCGCGGCCTGGAAGGGGGATTCGCCCTTTTCGAGAAAGCGCGAAATGTTCTCGATCATCACGATGGCGTCGTCGACGACGAAGCCGGTGGCGATGGTGAGCGCCATCAACGACAGATTGTCGAGGCTGAAGCCGAGCTCGTACATCGCCGCCAATGTGCCGACCAGCGACAAAGGCACCGACAGGCTCGGGATGATCGTCGCGGGAATGTTGCGCAGGAACAGGAAGATAACCAGCACGACCAAGCCGACGGCGAGCGCGAGTTCGAACTCGACGTCTTGAACCGAGGCCCGGATCGTGATCGTTCGATCGGTCAGCGGCGTTACAGTGACCGCCGCTGGCAGGTTGGCCGTAAGGACCGGCAGCAACTTCTTGATGCCGTCGACCACTTCGATCACGTTGGCGCCCGGCTGGCGCTGGATGTTGATGATGATCGCGCCCGTATCATTCATCCAAGCCGCGAGCTTGTCGTTCTCAGGCCCTTGGTCGACGGTGGCGACGTCGCTGAGCTTTACCGCGGCGCCGTTGCGATAGGCGACAATCGAATTGAGAAAATCGACCGGATCGCGGATCTGGTCATTGGCGTTGATCGTGTAGGACTGCGACGGCCCGTCAAAATTGCCCTTGGGCGTGTTGACGTTCGAATTGCCGATGGTCGTGCGCAGATCGTCGAGATTGAGGCCATAGGCGGCCAGCGAGCGCGGGTCGGCGCGGATTCGCACGCTCGGCCGTTGCCCGCCCGAAAGCGATACCAGACCGACGCCGGGCAATTGCGAAAGCTTCGCGGCGAGGCGATTCTCCACCACGTCTTCGATGTCGATGAGCTTCATCGTCTTCGAAGTGACGCCGAGGGTGATGATCGGCGCGTCGGCCGGATTGACCTTCGCGTAGATGGGCGGCGCCGGCAGATCGGAGGGCAGAAGATTGCCAGCCGCATTGATCGCCGCCTGCACCTCCTGCTCGGCGATGTCCAAGCTGATGTCGAGGCCGAAGCGCAGCGTGATGACCGAGGCGCCGGCCGAGCTTTGCGAATACATCTGGGCAAGGCTCGGCATCTGGCCGAATTGCCGCTCGAGCGGCGCGGTGACCGAAGAGGTCATCACCTCGGGACTGGCGCCGGGATAGAAGGTTTGTACCTGGATGGTCGGATAGTCGACTTCAGGCAGAGCGGAGAGCGGCAGGAACCGATAGGCGACAATGCCGATGAGCAGGATCGCCGCCATCAAAAGCGACGTCGCCACCGGCCGCTCGATGAACAGGCGCGAAGGGTTCAACCTTTAAGTCCTCTCGCCGTCTCGGCGCCCGCCCCGCTCGCCTTGAAAACGAGTACCGGGCGGCTCCAATGGCGCTGTCACTGGTCCGCCTGCCCTTGGCCCTGCCGGCGGCGGCGATGCTGACCTTGCGGATCGGGCTCCGTCGCGCCGGCGGCGCCGGACGCCTTGGTCGTCGGAGCGGTCTGCGCCTGCGTGTTGCGCACGACGACCTTGGCGCCGTCGCGAAGGCGATCCACGCCGTCGATCACCACATTCTCGCCGGCCTTCAGCCCGGAAAGGATGGCCGTGCGTTCGCCGTCGACGGGGCCGCTCTTGATCTGACGCACGCTGACTGTGTTGTCCGCGGCCACCACATAGACGAATGGACCCTGGGAGCCTTGTTGAATGGCCGCGTTAGGCGCGACGATGGCGTTGGACAGCGTATCGACGGTCAGCCGTGCATTGACGAATTGCTGGGGAAAGAGCGAATCGTCCTTGTTGTCGAACAAAGCGCGCAGCTTCACCGTGCCGGTCGTCACGTCGATCTGATTGTCGATGAAGGCGAGCGTGCCGTCCTGCAATTTATTGACATTGGCGCGGTCGTAGATCGCGACGGGGAGAATCGCGCCCGTTTTCATGCGCGCTTGGATTTGCGGCAGATCATCCTCCGGCACCGTGAAGATGACGCTAATCGGCTCGAGTTGAGTGAGGAGCACGAGGCCGCCGACGTCGGTCGGCTGAACGTAGTTGCCCGGGTCTACCTGACGCAGGCCGACGCGCCCGCCGGTCGGCGCGACGATATGGCAATAGGCGATGTTGAGATTGGCGGCGTCGATCTGGGCCTGATCGGTCGCCATCGCCGCGTGGTCCTGTTTGACCAGGAACCGCTGATCGTCGACTTGCTGCTTGGCGATGGAATCTTGCCGGCTGAGCGTTTCAAAGCGCTGAAGATCGGCCTGCGCCTGATCGAAAAGGGCGGTGTCTTTCTCCAACTGCCCTTGGAACTGAGCGCGGGTCGCTTCAAACGGCCGCGGGTCGATCTGGGCGAGGAAATCGCCCTTTTTGACGATCTGGCCCTCTTCGAACCCGACCTTCTGCAATTGTCCGGAAATCTGGGTGCGCACGACGACGGTGGCGAGCGGGACGACGGAGCCGAGCGCGTTGATGATGATCGGCACGTCGCCCGTGGCGACCGGCGCATCGCGAATCGTTTGCGGCGGCGACCCGGACGAGGCCGAGCGCTGGCTCTCGGTTTCGCGCTTCTGGAATTGCTCCCAAACGAATATGGCCGCGACCGCCAAGACAAGAACGACCAGCCATTTGACCAATCCGCGCCGCTTTCGAGGCTCAGGCCGCGTCGGCTGCAATTGCGGCTCGGGCGCCGGCGCATCCGGCGCCGCCGGCCGGTGCGAGGATTCGAGTTTCGCGCGATCGACGGTGTCGTCCATTATGCGCCCTCGTTTGCGCGCGGTTCGCTTCGCATGTGTAAAGTAAAATTTCAACTGTCGCGCGAAGCCGCG
>DASZFX010000171.1:0-6143 GCA_035939375.1 Roseiarcus sp. | reverse complement strand
GGTCCTTCTAGCTTCTCGCGCCAAAAGGTCAGAAACTTCATCAGGACGGGAAATTGCGGCGCAAGGTCGTAGTCCTGCCAGACGTAAGTCTGCAAGAGCGCGGGGTGGTCCGGCAGGCGATAAAGGATTTCGGCCGTGGTCAGGCTGAAACCTTCAAGCTGTCGCACGAATTCGCGGGATGCAACCCGGGTCGCCATCTCCGATCTCCTTCGCCAGGGACCGCCTGATTCTTACGGTCCGCCGGTCCGCTCATGTGACAACAACATTGCGCGCCTGAAAGTTTAATCAAATCCTAATGAACAGGGGTCCACTCAAATTTTCAACGCCCGCCGCGCCGCCGCCAGCCCCTCCGGCGTGTCGACGTCGAGGGTCGCGCCCTCGCCGTCGATCGGCGCTTCGAGCAAGCGCTCCGCCGGGAGCCCGTCGAGCAGGCGGCGCGCCCCCTCGTCGCCCTCGAGTTGGGCCACTGCCGGAAAAAGCGCGGCCGCCAGCAGGATCGGATTGCCGCGCCGCCCGCCTTGGACCGGCGCGGCCGCCAGGGCTTCGGGCCGCTCCGCGAATTTTGCGATCAGCCGATCGATCAGCCGGCCGGTGACCGCGGGCATATCTGCGAGCAGCACGACCGCGCCGTCGACGTCTCCCGGCAGCGCCGCGATTCCGGCCCGCAAGGAAGAAGCAAGACCAGAGAAGAAGCGCGCGTTGAAGACGATGTTGAGCGCCAGTCCCCTCAGCGCCGCTTCGACATCGGCGCTCGCATGACCGGTCACGACGACGACCGGACGCGCCGAAGAGGCAAGCGCAGCTTCCGCCGCATAGCGCGCCAAAGGCTTGCCGCCGAGTCCCGCCGTGAGCTTGGTCGTCTCCAGCCCGCCCGCGGCGGCAAAGCGCGTTGAGCAGCCGGCGGCGAGGATAATGGCGGCAATTTTAACCATGACGGTCGTGATTCCTTATCTCGCCGCGAGACGCAGAGGCGTTCGAGCGCTTGTTTTAAGGCTCCTTTCAGAGTTCGGGAATGAGGATGTCGGCCATTGGCGCTGATGCGCAAAGAAATATGACTTTCAAAGAGTTGCGCGGCTTTGCGCGCCCTGGGGGCATATTCATGGAATTGAGCGACGTCCGGTGGTACTGGCTTGACCACGCGGGCGGGGCGGCGCCCGCCACGCGCGGCGCTTGGCGGTTCGCCGAGGCCCTGCCCGCTGCGGGCGCCGGGCCGAAAGCCTCGGCGGTCTTCCTCGTCGCGTCGCCGGACGATATCGCGCGAAACTGCGCTGAAATTCGCGAACGCCTTGGCGCCGAAGCCTATATCGTCCTCATCGCGGCCGAGGCGAGCGCAAAAACCGTCGCATTGATCGGCCGCGACGTTGACGAAGTCGCAAGCCCGGAGGCGTTTGCCGAGCCGTCGGCGCTCTTTGCGCGCATCGCCGCCCACGCCGGCGAACGGGCGCAATGGGCCGAGACGAAGGCGGAGCTGGAGCGCCGCTGCTCGCAAATTCAAGCCGGGCTCGACGCGCTGCCGACCCCGATATTCTTCAAGGACGCCGGCGCCCGCTACATCGGCTGCAACAGGGCGTTCGAAAGGTTCATCGGATTGCGCTCCGACGCGATCATCGGCAAGGGCGTCTATGACGTCGCGCCGCCGGAGCTCGCCAAGCGCTATGAGAAAGCGGACCGCGCCCTGTTCGCCGCAGGCAGCGAGCAGATCTACGAGGCGAGCGTGCGCTACGCCGACGGCTCGATCCATGAGGTGATGTTTCACAAGGCCCTCTTTCGCGACGGCCGGGACGCCGTCGCCGGCATGGCCGGCGTCATGCTCGACATCAATCAACGCAAGCGCACGGAGGCGGCGCTGCACGAAAGCGAGCAACGCTATCGCGATGTGTTCGAACACGCCTCCGACAGCATCGCCCTCATCGATGTGACGCCCGAGGGCCGCTTCGTCCTGGCGACGGCCAATCCCGCCGCACGCCGCGCCTGCGGCCTGCCCGACGACGGCGGCGTGAACCAACCCGTCGAATTGACGCTGTCGCCGAACGCCGCCCCGCCCTTCCTCGAACGTCTCGCCGACTGCCTCGCCGCGCGGACGACGACCCGCTACGAGACCGCCTTTAAAGGCCCTTTCGGGATTCGTACCTTTGTCGTCAACCTCGTTCCGGTCATGGACGCCGACAAAGCGGTCCGCCGCATCATCGCCATTGCGCGCGATGTGACCGACGAGCGCGAAGTCGAACGCATCCGCGGCATAAGAGAGCGCGATTTCCGCACGCTTGTCGACAATTCGCCCGATGCGATCGTACGCTACGATCGCGCGTGCCGTCGTCTTTACTCCAATCGCAATATCGAACGCACGCAGCATGTCGATCCCGAAGTGGTCCTCGGGAAAACGCCGGTCCAAGCGAAGCTTCTCGGCGACGCCGAGCAGGAAGGGCTCTACCAGAATTGGCTCCTCGCGGTCATGGCGAATGGCGCGCCTGACGAGAGGCAATTCGTCTATGTCAGGCGAAACGGCGAGCGACGTATCGCGACGGTCCGGGCGATTCCGGAGCGCGGGCCAAACGGCGACGTCGTCAGCGTCCTGTCGATCGGCACGGACACGCACGAGCGGAGCCGCGCCGAACAGCAATTGCGGCAGCGCGAGCAGGATTTCAGAACGCTCGTCGAGAATTCACCCGACATCATCGGGCGCTACGACGCGGATTGCCGACGACTTTACGTCAACCCCGTCGCTCAAAAATTCTTCGGCGCTAAAAAAGTCGCCCTCGGCGCCGCGCCGAGCCCCGACGCCATAGTCAACTTCGACGAATATGTAGTCTTGCTGCGTAAGGTCCTGGCGAGCGGGCGCGAAGGCGAGTTGGAGTGCGGCTTCATCGCTGAGGACGGTTCGACCAGGCAGACCCATGTTCGCATCGTCCCCGAATTCGACGAGAACGACAAAGTCATCGGCGCCCTGGGCATAGGGCGCGACATCACCGAGATCGTGGAGAGTCGCCGCAAGATTCAGCATCTCGCCTTCTACGATTCCCTGACGGGCCTGCCGAACCGCTCTCTCCTTTCCGAACGGATCGCGGAAATCGCCCTGCGGCCCGAGAAACGCGGGGCTTTTGCGCTGATGCTCCTCGATCTCGATCACTTCAAGGAGGTCAACGACACATTCGGCCATGCCGTCGGCGACGCGCTTCTGTGCAAGGTCGCCGCGCGGCTCAGACGCTGCATTCGTCGAACCGACACCATTTCGCGACTTGGCGGCGACGAATTCGCGATTCTCCTGCCGAATGTGGCGCGAAACCGGGACTTCGCGGCGACGGCGGACAAAATTTTGCGCGCGCTCGTGCGGCCATTCTATCTGGCGGGACGCGAGATCGTGATCTTCGCCAGCATCGGCGTCGCCGAGAGCGGCGGCGCGCGCCTCGACGTCGATACTTTGTTCAAGCACGCCGACTCGGCGATGTACCACGCCAAGAGAATGGGTCGGAACAATTTTCAATTCTTCACGCCGGAGATGATGGCGCGCAACGTCTGGCGGATGGCGGTCGAGACCAACCTGCGCAAGGCGATATCGCGCGGCGAACTCACGGTCTATTTTCAACCTCGCGTCGCTCTGAGGTCGCGGAAGATCCTCGGCGCCGAAGCGCTGCTGCGCTGGCGCCATGAGGAGCTCGGATTCTTAACGCCGGACAGGTTCATCAACGTTGCCGAGGAATCCGGTCAGATCGTCGAGATCGGCCGCTGGGTGCTCTCTGAGGCCTGCCGCCGGGCAGTCGATTGGAACAATGCCGGGCGTCCTTCGCAAGTCTCGGTCAATCTGTCGAGCCGCGAGTTCGTCATGAACGATCTCGTCGGTTCGCTCAAGGAGACATTGAACCAGAGCGGTTGCGACCCGCGCTGGCTGGAGCTGGAGATCACCGAAAGCCTTCTGCTCGAAGACAACAAGAGCGTACGCGCAATGCTCCAGACGATCCGCGAGATGGGCGTCGCCGTCGCCGTCGACGATTTCGGCACCGGCTTTTCGGCGCTGAGCTATCTGACCCGCTTCCCGATCAGCACGCTGAAGATCGATCGCAGCTTCGTCAGCGACATCGAGCGGGACCGCAAGCGCGCGGAGCTGGTCAAGGCGATCGTCGGCATTTCCAAGGCGCTCGAGCTCAAACTCGTCGCCGAAGGCGTCGAAACCGAAGCTCAGGCCGAGTTCCTGCTGCGAGCCGGCTGCCAGGAGGCGCAAGGCTACCTCTTCGGCAAACCGATGCCGGAGGCCGAGTTCGACGCCTGTTTTCGCGCTTCTTTGGCGACGCCCGCCCGGCCGGCGATTTCTGCTTAGCAAGCCGGCAATCGCGGCCGCGGCGACCGCGCATAGGTCTTACGACCCGCCGCTTTCGCCAAGCCGCGGCTGCGGGCGCTGGACGATCTCCATCAACAGGCCGCCGACGCCCATCGCCTTGATCTCCTTTGGCCCGATCGGAACGCCCGCGAGCAGGCGCTGCAGCACCCAGTCGAAGCCGTTTTCCTTGGGCGAGCGCGCGCAGCCCGGCGCCCCGATGATCGGCCGGCCAGCAAGCTCGCCCAGCAGCAACAAATTGCCGGGATCGACCGGCATGCCAAAATGGTCGATGCGGCCGCCGCAATCCTCGATCGCTTGGGGGATGACGTCGCGTCGGTCGGTGATCGCCGAAGCGCCGAAGACGATCAAAATGTCGCTCTCGGGCGCGACCCGCTCGAGCGCCTGCGCCAAGGCCGCGGCCTCGTGCGACGCACGCTCTTCACGCAGGATATGCGCACCGGCCGGGGCAAGACGCTCTTCGAGGATGCGCAAGGTTTTGGCGACGACGCTCGGTTTCAGGCCAGGCAGAAGGGTCGAGACGACGCCGACGCGCAGAGGTCGAAACGGCGCAACGGCGACCGCGCCCTGCCCGGCGCTTGCGAGCGCCCCCTCAAGCGCGACGCGTGACGCGGCGAAGGGGATGATCTTGACCGTCGCCGCCATGTCGTTCGGCGCGACGGCGCGATAACGCGGCAGCGTTGCAACCGTGATCGCCTCGTCGACGCTGTTCAGGCGATCGATGGCGGGCGCATCGACGACGAGGAGGCCGGCCGTCTCGGCGAACAGATTGACGCGGCCGGTAAAGGCGCGCTCGAGGCGCATATGCGCGCCGGCCAGCCTTTCGGCCAATCGCCGCGCCGCCACGTCTTCGCCGACATCCCCGGGCTCCAGTTGCGCCACGATGATCTCAGCGACGCCCGCCGCCGCAAGCGCAGCCTGATGATCGCGCGTCACGGCCTGGCCCTTCTTCAGGACAAGCACGCCTTTGCGGATCGTATGCGCGACGATTGCCCCTTCGGCCTCTGCGACAGGAACCGGCCCGAATTTCACGCCGCTTTTTCCTCGGAGCGGAGCGGCTTCTTGCGCAAGGCGCCGATCACTTCGCCGACGATCGAGACCGCGATTTCGGCGGGACTCACCGCGCCGATGTCGAGACCGATTGGCGCGTGAATGCGCGAAAGCGCCGCCTCGCCGAAACCGGCGGCGCGCATGCGCTCGATGCGCTTGGCGTGGGTCTTCCGCGAGCCGAGCGCGCCGATATAGAAGCAATCGGCGTTGAGCGCGCGCTGGAGCGCGATATCGTCGATTTTCGGATCATGGGTGAGTAGCGCGATCGCGCTGTAGCGGTCGAGCGGCGACGTCTTCAGAGCTTCGTCGGGCCATTCGGCGATGACCTCGACATCGGGGAAGCGCTCCGGCGTGGCGAAGGCGGTGCGCGGGTCGATGACCACCGGATCGAGGCCGGCGACTTTGGCGATCGGCGCCAGCGCCTGGCTGATATGCACCGCCCCGATCAGGACCAGCCGCACAGCGGGGACCTGGACGGTCAGGAAATAGCTCTTGCCCTCATGTTCGACGCCGCCGCTCTTGCCCGAGCGCAGGGCCGGCTCCAGCACGGCCTCCATGGCGTCGCCGGAGATTTCGTCCGCCTTGACGAGGCGCTGCGACCCGCTCGCCAATTCTGTGATCAGCACGCAGGCGCGCCGCCCCGCGCGCTCGGCGTTCAACGAAGTCAGCAGATCGAGCCGCATCAGTCGAGCCTTTCGACATAGACCTTGATGCGCCCGCCGCAGGAGAGGCCGACCCGCCAGGCGGTCTCGTCGGCGACGCC
>DASZFX010000170.1:0-4070 GCA_035939375.1 Roseiarcus sp. | reverse complement strand
TCAGCGAGAAGTTCAGGCGGAAAATTCGTCTGCATGCCGTTCAGATTCCAGGATACATCCGCTCGAAGTTGAAAATCCCGTCCGGATCGAAACTCGCTTTGATCCCGCGGGTGATTTTCAAAAGCGCCGGGGCCGGCGGCTCGAACACGTCGACGCCGGCGCGCAACGCCTCCGGCGCGCGAACGAGCGTCGCATGACCGCCGAAGGAGGCGAGCGCCTTTCTGACGGCGGCGGCCGCACTTGGCGTCGGCTCGCTCGCCAGCCAGATCAATCCGCCCCCCCAGTCGTAGCAATGAGCGAGCGCGACGGCGCCGAGTCGGGCGATGAAATCCGCACCCTTCGACGCGCCGAGCGAGACGCGCCAAATCGCCCGTTCGCGCGGTTCGGCGAGAAAGGCGGCGTCGCGCACCGCGCGCCAAAGCCGGCGCGATTCATCCTCGACCAGCGCATGTCTGGCGCCGAAGGGCGCGAGCAATTTGATCAATTCGCCGATACGGCGCTCGACCGAGGCGGCGAAGCCTTCAACGCGCAGGAAGGTGCGCGCGAATTCGCGTCCCATGCCGGCCTGGATATGGGCGGCGCCGCTGACGCCATAGGGCGAGCCGAGCGCCGCCGTCATTGCCGCGATCGCGCGGGCGTCGTCGAGCCGGCGGATCACGACGCTCGCTTCGCGCTCCGGCTTCGGCAGGAGCTTGAACGTCGCCTCGGTGACGACGCCAAGTGTGCCATGCGCGCCGCAGACGAGCTTGACGAGATCAAGTCCGGTGACGTTCTTGGTCACGCGGCCGCCGCTCTTGATCGCTTCGCCGCGGCCATTGACGATTCTAAGGCCGATCAGACTGTCCCGCGCCGCGCCGGCGCTGATCCGGCGCGGGCCGGAAATGTTTCCAGCGACGAGCCCGCCGATCGTCGCCTCGCCGCCGGTCGCATAGAGCTGGCGGTGGTCCATCGGCTCGAAAGGCAGGATCTGGCCGCGCTGAAGGAGAAGCGCCTCGATAGCGGCGACGGGCGTCCCGGCGCGCACGGCGATGACCATCTCGGCCGGCTCATAGAAAACGACGCCGTCGAGGCGCGCCGTCGACAAGGTCGCAGTGCTCGAGCAAGGGCGGCCAAGCCCGGCGCGTGTGCCGCCGCCGGCAATGACGAGCTTGGAAGCATGGGCGCGCGCTTCACGCGCCATCTCGGCGGCCTCGTCCTCCGAACTCGGCCCCAGGATCGCATCGCTCGCGAGCGTCACGCCGCGATCCTTCCGGCCAAGGGAAAGACCTTGGCCGGGTTGAGGCGCCAATCGGGGTCGAAGACGGCGCGCACGCGCATCTGCTGGGCGAGGTCGGCGGCGTTGAACTGATGGCCCATCAATTCACGCTTTTCGATGCCGACGCCGTGCTCGCCGGTCAGGCAGCCGCCGAGATCGACGCACATGCGCAAAATGTCCTCGCCCGCCGCCTCGGCCTTGGCCTGCTCGTTGGGGTCGTTGACGTTGTAGAGGATCAGCGGATGCATATTGCCATCGCCGGCGTGAAAGACATTGGCGACGCGAAGACCGTAGGATGCGACGATTTCGCCGGTGCGCTTCAGGGCTTCCGGCAGGCGGCTCGTCGGCACGGTGCCGTCCATGCAGATATAGTCGGCGACGCGTCCTGTCGCGCCAAAGGCGGATTTGCGGCCCTTCCAGATTTGCGCGGCCTCCATCGCCGATTGGCTTTCGCGCACAATCCTGACGTCGTGCGCCTTGGCGATGGCGAGGATTTTCGCAAGCTCCGCATCTATCTCCTTCACCGAGCCTTCGACTTCGATGATCAGCATCGCCTCGACATTCAGCGGATAGCCCGCGTGGGCGAAGGCCTCGCAGATTTCGATGGCGAGCCTATCCATATATTCCATCGCCACGGGCAAGATCCCAGCGCCGATGATCGCGGCGACGCAGGCGCCCGCCGCCTCGGCCGAGTCAAACCCGAAGAGTACAGGGCGCGCAGCTTCCGCCGCGCGCAGCAAGCGCACGGTCGCCTCGGCGACGATCCCAAGCTGGCCTTCCGAGCCGGTCATCAGCCCCAGGAGATCAAGGCCGGCGGAGTCGAATTGCGGCCCGCCGATCTCGGCGATTTCACCGTCAAGAAACACGACCTTTACGCCGAGGAGATTGTTGGTCGTCACGCCATACTTCAGGCAATGCGCCCCGCCGGAATTCATGGCGATGTTGCCGCCGATGGTGCAGGCGAGCTGCGAAGAAGGATCGGGCGCGTAGAAGAACCCGTCGGCCGCGACGGCGTCGGAAATCGCAAGATTGGTGACGCCGGCTTCAACGCGGGCATAGCGATCGGGGAGGTTGATTTCGAGGATGCGGTTCATCTTCGAAAGGCCGATGACGATCGCGTCCTCCTGCGGGATGGCGCCGCCCGACAGTGACGTCCCGGCGCCGCGCGGCACCGCGTTGACGCCCGCCTGCCGGCAGAATTTGAGCACGCTCGCGATCTCTTCGATCGAGCCTGGCAGCACCACAGCAAGCGGCAGCCGGCGATAGGCGGTCAACGCATCGGTTTCGAAGGCGCGGCGCTCCTGCTCCGTCACGATCAGCGCGTTACTCGGGAGAAGCGCGGCGAGTCCCTCTAAAATCGAGCCGCGCCGCGCAAGAATCGAGGGATCGGGTTCTGGAAAGGCGATCTGCGACATGATGGACTCGATGATCGCGCCAAAGATATGAAGTTTATCCTCGTGCGCAGGGAAGAGCGAGCGGGAAGGGGATCGTCAAAGCTCGCTCGGGGTCTACACGCCAAGGCAAGTTCTTATCACACCAGCACGGGCTGCGCGCTGACCCCCGCCGCGCCGAATACCCGGCGGTAGCGCTCGATTTCCGCCGGCGGCCCGATCATCTTGTTGGGGTTGTCGGACAGTTTGACCGTGGGTCTGCCGTCCGCTTCGACGACCTTGCAAACCAGCGAGATGGCGCGAAGGTCGCCGTCGACGCCGGCCGGGGCGCAATCCATGAAATCGTTGGTGAGGTTGGTGCCCCAGCCGATCGAGACATTCACCTGTCCGCGCAAAGCGCGCACCGCGTCCTCGATCGTGTCGACGTCGAGCCCATCGGAGAGGACGACGAGCTTGTCGCGGGGATCGCGGCCGCGTTCGCGCCACCAGGCGATGAGTTCGCGGGCGGCCGGCACAGGCGGCTTGGAATCGGGGCGCGCGCCCTTCCAGTCGGCGACCCAATCGGGCGCCTGGCCGAGAAAGGCGGTGGTGCCGAAGCAATCGGGCAGGACGACGAGCAGGTTGCCGCCATACATCCGCGCCCAGTCGCGCAAGACCGCGTAAGGCGCATCTCGCAAGGCTTCCTCGTCGCGCGCGATCGCCGCATAGACCATCGGCAGTTCGTGAGCGTTGGTGCCGATCGCTTCAAGCCCGGTGTCCATCGCGTGCTTGACGTTGGACGTGCCGACGAAACTTTCGCCGAGACCTTCCTGCATGGCTTCGACGCACCAACGCTGCCACAGGAACCCATGCCGGCGTCTCGTGCCGAAATCGGAGAGGCGCAGCGGCCCCTCGTTGGCGAGGATTCGCAATCTCTCGACCTTGCTCCACAGCTTGGCCTTGGCGCGGGCGTAGAGAACGTCGAGATCGAAGCGGCTCATCGAGCGCACGGCGGCGCGGGCTCTCAACTCGTTGATAATGGCGAGCGCCGGGATCTCCCACATCGTCGTTTCGGTCCAAAGCCCTTCGAAGCGCAATTCGAATTGGCCGTCGCGCCGGATCAATTCGTAATCGGGCAGGCGAAAGCCCGCGAGCCATTCGATGAAGGTTGGTTCGAAAATCTGCTTGGTTCCGTAGAAGCTGTTGCCGGCGAGCCAGATGAGTTCGTTCTTGGCGAGACGCAAACTGCGGGCGTGATCGAGCTGGTCGGTCAATTCGCGCTCCTCGATCGTGTCGGCGATGCGTACGGCGCCCGTGCGATTGATGAGTTCGAAGGTCACGCGCCGTTCGCCGTGCAGCTTCCAGATCATTTGCAGCATCAACAATTTGTAAAAATCGGTGTCGAGCAACGTGCGCACGATCGGATCGATGCGGAAAGTATGATT
>DASZFX010000169.1:0-3368 GCA_035939375.1 Roseiarcus sp. | reverse complement strand
CGTCCTTCTGCTCTTTTCGCGTGGCCTGGACCATTGGATGACTTTTAACTCACTGAGTATTTACTCAGTCTAAGCCAAGGCGGCGCGTCGAGTCAAGTCGCGGGCGCTCCGCCCGGTTGCGCAGACCCGAAGCGCGCGCCTGGATGGCGGCGATACGCGCCGCTAGATTCCCTTGGAGCGCTGCCGATCGCTCTCTACACTTGAGCCAATGACCAAGAACCGCCGGAGGCGCCAACATGATCCCCAATCACCCGCGCCCCTTCAATTTCGATCTCGGCGAGAGCGCCGACATGATCCGCGAGTCGACGCGTGAATTCGCCGAAGGCGAGATCGCACCGCGCGCCGCCGAAATCGACCGCGCCAATCTTTTCCCGCGCGACCTTTGGCCAAAAATGGGCGCGCTTGGCCTGCATGGGATCACCGCGCCCGAGGAGTATGGCGGCCTGGGCCTCGGCTATCTCGAACATTGCGTGGCGATGGAGGAGGTCTCGCGCGCCTCCGGCTCAATCGGCCTTTCCTACGGCGCCCATTCCAACCTTTGCGTCAACCAGATCACCCGCAACGGCAATGAAGACCAGAAGCGCCGCTATCTGCCGAAACTGATTTCGGGCGAGCATGTCGGCGCGCTCGCCATGTCCGAACCCAATGCCGGTTCCGACGTCGTCTCGATGACGACGCGCGCGGAAAAGAAGGGCGAGCGCTATGTGGTCAACGGCGCGAAAATGTGGATCACCAACGGCCCGGTCGCCGACACGCTGGTCGTCTACGCCAAGACCGATCCGTCGGCCGGGCCTCGCGGCATCACCGCCTTCCTCATCGAGCGCGGCATGAAAGGATTCTCCAATGGCGCGAAGCTCGACAAGGTGGGCATGCGCGGCTCCGACACGTCGGAGCTCGTTTTCGAGGATTGCGAAGTGCCGGAAGAAAACGTGCTCGGTCAGGTCGGCCGCGGCGTCGCCGTTCTGATGTCCGGCCTGGATTACGAACGCGTCGTGCTGGCGGCCGGGCCGCTCGGTCTGATGCAATGCGCGATGGACGTGGTTCTCCCCTATGTCCATGAGCGCAAGCAATTCGGCCAAGCCATCGGCTCCTTCCAGCTCGTCCAGGGCAAGCTCGCCGACATGTACGTCGTAATGAACGCGGCCCGCGCCTATGTCTATGCCGTCGCCAAGGCCTGCGATCGCGGCGAGACGACGCGCGAGGACGCCGCGGGCGCCATCCTCTATGCGGCCGAACGCGCGACCAGCGTCGCGCTCGACGCGATCCAGCTTCTCGGCGGCAACGGCTATACCAACGACTATCCGACGGGACGGATTTTGCGCGACGCCAAGCTCTACGAGATCGGCGCCGGCACGAGCGAGATCCGGCGCATGCTGATCGGACGGGAATTGTTCTCAAAGACGGAATAGATGCTGCGTTCAGCGATCGAAGTGTCGATGCAGCCGCTCCCCGGCGGGCCGCCGGTCGAATGGACGACCGCGCTGGGCCTGGTTCCCTATGAACGGGCCGTCGCCGAAATGGAGGCGCGCGCCGCGGCGATCGCTGAGGGCGAGGCGGCCGAGCGCGTCTGGCTCCTCGAACACCCCCCGCTTTATACGGCGGGAACGAGCGCGCGGGAGGCCGATCTCCTCGAAGCGCGATTTCCCGTCCATCGCACCGGCCGCGGCGGCCAGTTCACTTATCACGGGCCGGGCCAGCGCGTCGCTTACGTGATGCTCGATTTGAAACGGCGACGGCCGGACCTTCGCGCCTTTGTCGGCGCGCTGGAGGCCTGGCTCATAGATGCGCTTCGCCTCCTCGGCGTCGCCGCCGAGACGCGCGAGGATCGCGTCGGCGTCTGGGTCGCGCGGCCCGACAAGCCGAGGGGAAAGGACGGAGCGTCGGCCGAGGACAAGATCGCCGCTTTGGGCGTCAGGGTTCGGCGCTGGGTCTCGTATCATGGCGTGGCGCTCAACGTCGCGCCGGACCTTCGTCACTTCTCCGGCATCGTGCCCTGCGGCATTGCGCAATCGCATTATGGCGTCGCCAGCCTCGAAGACCTTGGGCGAACGACGAAAATGGCTGAAGTCGACGCCGCCTTGCGCGCGGCGTTCGAGCGCCGGTTTGGCGCGACGACGGATTTGACCGACGCCGGACTTCATCTCAGCGAAGCAAGATGAAATGAGTCGCGACTATCGTCCGCGCCGGCCGAATTGGCGCGGCCGTTCGTTGAGGCCAACGCCTGCGGACGGCGCCGTCGGCGTCGCCGTTTCGCTTTGGCGCATGGCCAGATGACGATCGATGATCGCTTGCAGGGCCGCTTCGTCGAGCGTTTCGCCATCCCCCTCCCGCAGTGCGCGCTGGCCGGCGGCCTCCAGCGCCGCATAAGGATTGGCCGCCGGGGCGGAAGGGGCGCTCGCCAGCCAAACCGACTGGACGAGGTTGCCGCCGATCGCCCCGACCAGCGCCGGGATGATGAGACGCCCAATTATCGCCTCGCCGGCGGCGTCGACACGCCAACCTTCCGGTAGAGGAATAGCGCCCAAGACATTGGGGACGAGTTGGAATATCGCAACGGCGAGAGCTGCGGCGATGAAATTGACCCAGACGATCCAGGCGGCGCTCCGGCCCATGTCGTGATAGCGCCTGGCGTCGAGGGAGAGGCCGATCGCGGTTACGAGCGCCATCCAGCCGAAAGCCGCGGCGCCGGAAAGGAGATCGAGCCGGCGGATGAGGAGATTAAGGACGACGAGGATCGAGAGATTGCGCCGATAGGCGGCTCGGCTCATGACGCCGCGCCAATCGAAAAGGCCGAGAATGATCGTCGCCGGAGTCATGGCTTTTGCTCGCCCACCGCGATCTCCGCCTGCCGCGTCCGATCGCAGGGATAAAGCTATAGAGCAGCGTGTTTAGAATGAGGTTAAAGGCGACGCGCCTCCGGCCCTCATGGGAGAGGAAATCGGCAAGGCGCTCATGATTATTTGCAACCCAATGTCGGCTCGAGGGCGCGTCAATCGTCCTCGTCAAGGAGAGGACTGAGACGCCCAATGCTTTACTCCATCCTTTGCTACAACAACGAGGACGTCGTCTGGTCCTGGAGCCAGGAAGAGGACGCCGCCGTCATGGCGCGGCTCGACGTCGTCCATCAGCGCCTGAACAAGGCGGGAAAGCTCGGACCGTCCTTGCGCCTGCTGCCGACGACCGCGGCGACCACTTTGCGCAGCGCCCCGGGGGCGCCGCTCGTCATCGACGGCCCTTTCGCCGAGACCAAGGAGCAATTGCTCGGCTTCTACGTCATCGACGTCTCCGGTCTCGACGAGGCGCTGGATATCGCCCGCGACCTGATGGCCGCCAGGACCGGCAGCACTTATGAAGTCCGCCCGATCTCG
>DASZFX010000168.1:0-2819 GCA_035939375.1 Roseiarcus sp. | reverse complement strand
CGTGTTCAGCAGCGGATCGAGCGGCGTGCCTTCGGAAGCGTCAATGACCCGCGGCCGCCCATTCGGCGCCAGCTTCGCCGTGGAGACAGGCCCTATGTCGGCGTTCGCCAGCTTCTCGGACGCCGAGGCAAAGCGCGCTTCGCGGCTGTTCTGATCGGCGAGCATTTGCGCGGGAAGCGGATAGGTCTGCACCGGGCCAGGCGCCTCCGCGTCGTCTCCCGCCGCGGCTTGGCTCAAAGGAGTGTCCAACGGAGTGTCGTTGACGCCCTCGACAATGATGCCGCTGTCCGCCAGCCCCCTGCCGGCGGCCGAGGCGGACAAGGGTCCATTCGGTCCAAGCAAGGCTAGGCGGGCCTGGCGTTCGGCCCCAAGCTTGCCGAGACGAGAAGACAAAGCGCCAAGCGTCGCCTTGGGTTTCGTCGCGGCGCGGGGGGCAAGCGCGCCGAAGATTTTCGGGTCGGAGAGGTCAAGCGAACTCTTCTTCTGATTGGCGGGCGCAGCAGGCTGCGCGGCGGCCGGCGTGGCCGGGAGGAGATCGGGCGAAACCCGGTCTTTGCCGTCTTTTGCGTCCTTTTCGATCTGCCGCCAATGATCGACATTCTTCATATGCTGATCGAGCGTTTCCGCAAAAGCGTGGCCGCCCGTTCCGTCGGCGACAAAATAAAGCTCCTTGGTGCGCGAAGGATTGGCGGCCGCCTCCAACGCAGCCTTGCCCGGATTGGCGATCGGTCCCGGCGGCAAACCTTCGATGACGTAGGTATTATAGGCCGTCGCCTGCTCGATTTCGCTCTTCAATATGCCGCGCCCGAGCGTGCCTTTGCCGCCCACCAGCCCATAGACGATGGTCGGATCGGACTGCAGCCTCATGCGCTTTTCGAGCCGGTTGACAAAGACGCCGGCGACGCGCGGACGCTCGTCCGCCTTGCCGGTCTCCTTTTCGACCAACGAGGCGAGGGTGATCAATTCGCCGGGCGATTTGATCGGCAGATTGGCGGCGCGGCTCTGCCAGATCTCGTCGACCGCCTTCCCCTGCGCTTTCACCATCCGGCCGAGCAGGGCCTCGCGACTTTCGCCGCGCTGGAAGAAGTAAGTGTCGGGCATGATCGAACCCTCGCGCGGCGTCTCCTTGACGTCGCCGGCCAACGCATCCTCGATGCGCAGCTTTTGAACGATTTGCTGACTGGTCAAACCTTCCGGAATGGTTATCTTGTGTTGGAGCGGCTTGCCCGACACTAAAGTACCTTCGACTTCGCGTAAGCTGGCGTGTTCCTTGAAAAGGTACTCGCCGCGCTTCAACTTGCCGCGGTTGCCGTCGGCGAGCACGACGAGATTGAACCAGATCGCGCTGTCGATGACGCCGGCGCGCTCCAATTGATCGGCGATCGTCGCCCCTTCGGCTTCGTCCTCGCGGGAGAGGATCACGACCTTGTCGGCCGCGAGCGGGCCGGGCCTGCGCGCCTCTTGCAGCGACCAGGCGAAGGCGCCGAGGCCGGCGACGGCGGCGATCAGCGCGAAGGAAAGGACGCCGCTGAGACGCGACAGGCCCTCGCGGCGCTCTTTGCGCGGCGCCTCGGGCGGCGGCGGCGCCGATTGCGGTTGTAAGGCCTCGCTCGGCGAGCGCGGCGTTACGCGCCGGCCGAAGAGACTGACGCGCGGCCGTTCGTCCTGCTGGCCGTCCTGGTCTGATCCGTCGGTCATACGGGTCCGCGGTTAAGCCTCGAATGGCGCTTCAAAGACAATTCTAGCCTAAGCGCCAATACGGCGAAATCGAGATTCTTACGGTGCGCGGCTTATACCCGCTTGAATATGATCGAGGCATTGGTGCCGCCAAAGCCGAACGAATTGGACAGCGCGACATCGATCTTGCGCGATTTGGCCTTGTGCGGCGCAAGATCGATCGCCGTCTCCATCGAGGGGTTGTCGAGATTAAGCGTCGGCGGCGCAATCTGATCGCGCATCGCCAAGATGGAGAATATCGCTTCAACCGCGCCCGCGGCGCCGAGCAAATGGCCGATCGAGGATTTGGTCGACGACATCGTCAAGGCGCCCGCCGCATTGCCCATCAAACGCTCGACCGCGCGCAGTTCGATCTCGTCGCCGAGCGGCGTCGAGGTGCCGTGCGCATTGACGTAGTCGATGTCGGCCGGCGTCAGATTGGCGCGCTTCAGCGCGGCGTTCATCGCCCTGAATGCGCCGTCGCCATCCTCCGCTGGCGCGGTGACATGATTGGCGTCGCCCGACAGGCCATAGCCGACAAGTTCAGCGTAGACATGGGCGCCGCGCGCGCGCGCATGGTCGAGCTCTTCAAGAACGACGCAGCCTGCGCCCTCGCCCATGACGAAGCCGTCGCGGTCGCGGTCGTAGGGTCGCGAGGCCTGCTGCGGGCGATCGTTGAAGCTGGTCGAAAGCGCCCGGCAAGCCGAGAAGCCGGCAAGCCCCAGGCGATTGACCGCCGATTCGGCGCCGCCCGCCACCATGACATTGGCGTCGCCAAGCGCAATGAGACGGCCCGCATCGCCGATCGCATGCGCGCCGGTCGAGCAGGCGGTCACCACCGAATGGTTCGGGCCTTTCAGCTTATGCGCGATCGACACATAGCCGCTGGTGAGATTGATGAGGCGGCCAGTGATGAAGAAGGGCGAAATCCGGCGCGGGCCGCGCTCCTTCAAGGTGATCGAGGCGTCATAGATGCCGCCGATGCCGCCGATGCCGGAGCCGATGAGAACGCCGCTCTCGATCTCTTGTTCATATGTCGAAGGCGCCCAGTTGGCGTCTCTAAGCGCCTGGGTCGCCGCCGACATCGCATAGACGATGAAATC
>DASZFX010000167.1:0-9982 GCA_035939375.1 Roseiarcus sp. | reverse complement strand
GCTGCCGGTGCGAATGGATGACGGGCGCATCGAGGTGTTCGACGGCTACCGCGTGCAGCATCACCTCGCGCTCGGGCCGACGAAAGGCGGGACGCGCTATTCCACGGCGGTGACGCTCGGCGAGGTGGCGGCGCTGGCGATGTGGATGAGCTGGAAATGCGCGCTCACGGGGCTGCCGTACGGCGGCGCGAAGGGCGGCATCACGGTCGATCCGCGCGCCCTGTCGAAGGCGGAACTCGAGAACCTGTCCCGTCGTTACATGCAGGAGATGATCCCTTTCGTCGGTCCGCGCGTCGACGTGATGGCGCCCGATATGGGCACGGACGAACAGATCATGGCCTGGTTCATGGACACTTATTCTATGTACCAAGGGGTCACGGTGCCGGAAATCGTCACCGGCAAGCCGGTCGATTCCGGCGGCACGCTCGGCCGGCGCGAGGCGACCGGCCACGGCGCCGCCTTTTTGGTGTTTCGCGCCATGGATAAGCTCGGCCTCAAGCCGACGCAGGCGACGGCGATCATCCAAGGCTATGGCAATGTCGGCTCCTTCGCCGCCTTGGGCCTCGCCGAGCGCGGGGTGCGCATCGTCGGCCTCAGCGATCATACCGCGGCCTATTACGACCCCAACGGCTTAGATATCGAGGCGGTCAATCGCCACGTCCGCGCCCATGGCGTGCTCGCCGGCTTCTCCTCGGAGGCGGTCATCGACCCCGAAGCCTTGCTGATGCAGCCTTGCGATATTCTCTTGCCGGCGGCGGTCGAACGGGTGGTAACCGCCGACAACGCCGGCAAGCTGCAATGCCGCATCCTCGCCGAAGGCGCCAATGGGCCGACGACGCCGGAGGCCGATCTGGTGCTCGAGAAACGCCGCGACGAGATCTTCATCATTCCCGACATCTTGTGCAACGCCGGCGGCGTCATCGTCAGCTACTTCGAATGGGTGCAGGATCTGCAACAATATTTCTGGTCGAAGAAGGAGGTGATGAGTCGGCTCGAGCAAGCGCTCGAACGCTCCTGGCGCAATGTCGTGCGCCGCGCCGAAAGGGACCACGTCCCCAACCGGGTCGCCGCGATGGCGATCGGCGTCGAGCGCGTGCGCAACGCCAAGCAGATGCGCGGCCTGTTCCCGTGATGGGCCGCGGGAAAGGAAGAGCGCGATGAACTATTGCAAGGCGTTCCTCGTCGAACCGGGAAAGCGCTTCAAGATCGACAAGGCCGATCCGGCCGCCGTCGATCCCAAGATCGACAAGGAGCAAGCGCAGGACGCGATCGCGGCCAATCGCGAGCGAATTGCGACGGGGCACATGCGCCTTTACGCGGAAAAACGGCAATCGCTGCTGATCGTTCTGCAAGGCCTCGACACCGCCGGCAAGGACGGCGTCGTCGCCCATATCCTGCGCTCGGTCAATCCGCTCGGCTGCCGCGTGACCAATTTCAAGCAGCCTTCGGCGGAAGAAGAGGCTCATGATTTCCTGTGGCGCGCGCATCGGGCGACGCCGGAGCGCGGGAGCATCGCGGTCTTCAATCGTTCGCATTACGAAGGCGTGCTGGTCGAACGGGTGCACGGCTTGATCGGACACGAGGAGTTGCGCCAGCGCTATCGCCAGATCAACGATTTCGAAAGGCTTCTCGCCGACACTGGAGCGACGATCGCCAAATTCTTTCTGAACATATCGAAAGCCGAACAGCTCGCGCGTTTCAAGGACCGTCTCGACGATCCAGCCAAGCAATGGAAGATCAGCGAAAGCGATTACAAGGAGCGCGACTACTGGGACGACTATATGGACGCCTATGAGGACGTGCTTAGCGAATGCAGCACCGAACACGCGCCGTGGTACGTCGTTCCGTCCGACCACAAGTGGTTCCGCGATCTCGCCGCCTCGCAGATTCTCGCCGAGACGTTCGACGCCATGAAGATAGCGGAGCCGAAGCCGTCGGTCGATCTCAAAAAGATTCGCAAGCTCTATGACGAAGATGCGCGCCGGATGAAGAAGGAATAGCTGCGGGAGCCGCCGACCTCGGAACCGCTACCCGCCCGCGGGCGCCGTAACCCCAACGATCGGTCCGATCGGCACGGCTGGGTCGTCGCGCCGGTTGAGACTGGGCGCATAGAGACTCGAGATCGAGCCGTCGAAATAGAGAGCGTTCGGGCAATTGAGCCGGTCACGGAAGAATTGCGCGAAGGCGTGGAAGGTCACCGGCTCCTCGGAGATGGCGAAAGAGACCAGCCAGCCATCGCGAACGCCGACGCCGTTGCGAATTTTGGCCGAAGCGCCGGTCGGCGATATTTTCGGATGCATGCGCCCGTCGAGCAACAGCATCGGCCCCGATTGAGTCGCAAAGCGCGTCTTCAGCCCGTCGGCAAGAAAACGCGACGTCTCCGCGACGCCGGCGGCTCCTTCGCCGATGTAAAAGACCCCGTTCGGCTTGAGATGAAAGTTGGCTTGGCCATCGCGCAGATCGGCGCGATGGCGCTGGCGGCCGTCCTCAACATAAAGGCCGACCGGCGAAAGATCGGTCTCGTACATGCCGGCGTTCATCGCGAAGCGCAGCGTGCGTCCGCGCGCGGCGAGCGTGTTGGCGAGGCGGGAGAAGCCGCCATAGGCCTTGTTGTCCGGACCTTTCCAATAGAGTCTGATGTCGTCTCGCCGCGCATCGAACGAACAGACGATGTAGTTGGCGCCGTCGTACGACATGGACGCGCAGGGGCCTGCGACTTGCGCCGAAGCCGGTCCGGCGACGGGCCAGACGATTGCAAGGCCGCAGAGGAGAGCGAAAAGACGGGCGAGCGCAAAGGCGCGAAGGAGGGCCGGGGGGTGCCTTGGTCGAATCATGGGTGGGCGCGGAGCCGAGAGCGAATCTTCGCGCCATCATAGACAAAAGCGGTCGTCACAGCACCTTGCCCGGATTGAGGACGCCGTTTGGATCGAGCGCCGCCTTGATACGGCGCATGACGTCGAGAGAGACGGGATCCTTGGTCTGGCGCAAAAGCGCGCGCTTCAATCGCCCGATCCCGTGCTCGGCGGAGATCGAACCGCGGTAACGCGCGACGACGGCGTGGACGATTGCGTTCACCTCCTCCCAGCGAGCAAGGAACGCCGCTTTGTCTGCGCCGATCGGTTGGGAGACGTTGAAATGAATATTGCCGTCGCCGAGGTGTCCGAAGGCGACGATCCGCGCTTCCGGCATGAAGGCGAGGACCGCAGCGCTGGCTTCGGCGATGAAAGCGGCGGTCGCCCCGATCGGCGTCGCGACGTCATGCTTGATCGAACCGCCTTCCGCGCGCTGCACATCCGACAAGTCCTCGCGCAAGCGCCAGAAAGCCTTGCGTTGCTCCAACGTGGCGGCGACGGCGCCGTCGGCGACGACGCCCTCATCCATCGCGGCCGCAAGAAGCTCGGAGAGGGTCCCGTCGAGGCCGGCCGAGAGTTGCCAAGACAATTCGATCAGTACGTACCAAGGGTGACGCGAGGCAAGAGGGTCGCGCGCGCCGGGCGCATGGCGCAACACGAAGTCCAGGCCGATCCGCGGCATGAGTTCGAAAGCGGTCACGCCCGCGCCGACGAACCGACGCGCCAGCGCGAGCAGCTTCAGGGCGGCGGCCGGATCGGCCAAGCCGACGAAAGCGGTCGCCATCGCGCGCGGGCGCGCAAAGAGTTTCAACGAGGCCGCGGTTATGATACCGAGCGTGCCCTCCGCGCCGATGAAAAGATCTTTCAGGTCATAGCCGGTATTGTCCTTGCGCAGATTGCCGAGGCCGGAGACAATCTTGCCGTCGGCGAGAACGACCTCGAGGCCGAGCGCAAGGTCGCGGGCATTGCCATAGGCAATGACGCCGACGCCGCCGGCGTTGGTCGAAAGATTGCCGCCGATCGTGCAGGAGCCTTCCGAGGCGAGCGACAAGGGAAACAACCGGTCGGCGCGTTCGGCAGCTTCCTGCGCCGCTGCAAGCGTTACGCCGGCCTCGACGACCATCGAATTCGATTCGTCGTCGACCTCGCGCACCCTGTTCATCCTTTGCAGCGACAGGATGATCTCACGTCCGCTTTCGTCGGGAATCTGCCCGCCGACGAGGCCGGTGTTGCCGCCCTGCGGGACGACGGGCAAGCGGGCCTCGTTGCAATAGGCGAGGAGGCGGGCGATCTCTTCCGTCGCGCCCGGCCGAACAAGCGCGAGCGCGCGGCCTTGATAGAGCCCGCGCGGTTCGACAAGATGGCTCGCCAGCACTTGTGGGTCGGCGATGACCTGCGCTGGCCCGACGATCGCCGCCAGATCCGAAAGACGCCCGTCCTTCGCCGCGCCGTTCATCCGAGCAATCCTTTCGCGCGCTTCCTCGTCGGTCGCGTGAAGACGCCGACGATTTCCACATGCGGCGAAAAGCGGAACTGGTCAATCGGCGTCGCCTTCTCGAACCGATAGCCGCCCTCGACGAGAAGGCGCGCGTCGCGTGCGAATGTCGCCGGATTGCACGAGACCGCGACGACGCTCGGCACGCCGCTCGCTGCGATTTCTGTCGCTTGAGCGGCGGCCCCGGCGCGGGGCGGATCGAACACAATGGCGTCGAAGCGCCGCAACTCCTGTCGCGTCAATGGCCGGCGAAAGAGATCGCGCGCCTCGGTGGACGTGGGATGCAGCCGCTTCGTTTCGCCGGCTGCGCGGGCGAGCGCGGCGAGCGCGACGGTCTCGATCTCGACCGCATGAACCTGATGGCGCTCGGCCAGTCGCAGCGCGAGAGCGCCGACGCCGCAGAAAAGATCGGCGACGCGCTCGCCCTTGATCGCTTCGAGCGTCAGAGCGGCAAGAAGGCGCTCGCCTTCGCTGGTCGCCTGCAGAAATGCGCCGGGCGGCGGCGCCACGCGCGCCGCGCCCATAGCGATTTGCGGCGCCCGCCGTTCGATGATGATCTCGCCATGGTTCGACAGGCGGGCGAGATCGAGCCGATCGGCGACGCCGACAAGGTCCTGCCGCAACGAGAAATCCAAGGCGCCGGCGCCGCGCAGATCGATATCGAGCCCGGTCATCGTCGCCGTGACCGCGATGTCGAGCGGCTTGCCGACTTTGCGCAAAACCGCGGCGATTTCGCCTGCGCTCGCCAGCGCCGCTCCCATCGCCGGGGCGAGGACCGGACATTCGTCGATCGCGACAAGGCGATGCGCGCGCGCCTGCATATAGCCGACCGCGCTCCTTTCGCCGACGAGGCGCGCGTGGAGCACCGCTCGCCGCCGCCCTTCGCCATGGGCGTCGAGGAGCGGCGCGACGCTCGTCTCGACGCGCGCCTGGGCCAGGGCGCGAATGAGAATGTCGCGCTTCCACGTCGCGTAGAGCGCCGGCGTCATATGCTGCGCCGCGCAGGCGCCGCAATCGGCGAAGTGGCGACAGATCGGCGCAATGCGCTCTGGGCTGCTTTCGATGACCGCCTTCAGATTGCCGCGTTCGCCTGAGACCGCGGCGCGCACGCGCTCTCCAGGCAACGCGTAAGGCACGAAGATCGAACCCTCCGCGCCCTTCGCTATTCCCTCGCCGCGATGACCGAGCGTCGCAATCGTGAGTTCGACCGTTGCATTGTCACTCATGACGCGCGCCGAGAAGGAACTCCTCGGCCCCCTCGCCGCCCAGAATCGGCGAAGCGATGACGCCGAGGCTCGCCCAGCCGAGCGTTTCGACGGCGGCGACGATCGTCGCGCAGATCTCTCGCTGGACAGCGGCGTCTTTGACCGCGCCTTTCTTCAACCGCGTCCGGCCGGCCTCGAATTGCGGTTTGATCAGCGCCGCGAGCCAGGCGCCCGTGTCGGCGAGCGGCAGCACATGCGGCAGGATCAAGCGCAGGGAAATGAAGCTCACGTCGCAGACGATCGCCTGCGGCTTCGTATCGAAGAGACTCGCCCGGAGTATTCGCGCATCGAGTCCTTCGTGAACGACCACGTTTGGGTCGGCGCGAAGACGTTTGTCGAATTGGTCGCGGCCAACGTCGACCGCATGAACGAGGCGAGCGCCGCGCGCTAAAAGAACATCCGTGAACCCGCCCGTCGATGCGCCGATGTCGAGGCAGATCAGGCCGGCCGGATCGAGCTTGAACGCGTCCAGCGCCGCCGCGAGCTTGACGCCGCCGCGCGAGACCCAGGGGTGCGGCGCTTCGGCCTCGATCGCAGCGTCCGCGTCGATCATCGCCGAAGCCTTGCGCAAAATTTCGCCGTCGATGCGCACGAGGCCGGCTTCGATCGCCGCCTGGGCGCGAGCGCGGCTCGAGAATTCGCCGCGTTCGACCAGGACGATATCGGCGCGCTTACGTATTTCCTTCATCGCGGCGTCACGGATGCTTCATGCGGCTTTCAGAGAGGCGCGTCGCTCGTCTGTCGCACGATGGCGCTAATAGGTGGGGACCGCAAGACGCGGGTAAGATCAGGAGACGACAATGGCTCACGCCAAACGCGCCGCCGAACATCACGAACATGCCGCCGAGCATCACGAGAGCGCCGCGCATCACCATCGCGAAGCCGCCAGGCATGCGACCCGCGGTGATCACGAAGCCGCCGGCCATCACGCGCATCTTGCGCGCGCCCACGATCTGCACGCCGAGCACCACGCCGACGAGGCGACCAAGGCGCATGCGGATCATCACCAGGAATCCGTCGCCGCGGCGTAAGCGGCGATAGGAGCGTTCGGCGTCAGTTCCGCGTGGCGGCGGCTCGCCCCCGGTCGCTTGGGAGGGCGACCGGGGGAGGAGCCGCCGCAGCGCCGTTAGCATCGCCTCGATCTCGAAGGCCGCGCCGAGCGCGCCGTCGATCCCGCCCAGAGATGACGCGAAAATGCGGGCGGCGGAGGGTTAGCCGCCGCCGGGCTTGGTCGCCACAATGAACAGACGCGGATAGAGGAACAGCACCCTTCCGTCCGGTTCGGCGGGATAGGCGGCGGCGAGTTCATCCATATAGCGCGCGATGAATTGCTCGCGCTCGCGTTCATCGAGCGCATTGAGGAAGGGCCGCAGGCCGCTGCCGCGGAACCAATCGACGAGTTCGCCGAGCCCATTCAGCGAATGAACGTAGGTCGTCTGCCAAATGTCCAACCTGGCGCCGAGGGGCCTCAGCCAGCGGTAATAGTCCGAATAGGCGCCGATGACCGCGCGCGTCTTGGCGATCGGCAGCAGGCGGTCGACCCAGGGGCCGTCGGCGGCGACCATGCGCATCAGCGCGTGCGAAGGCTCCTGGCGATTGTCGGGCATCTGGACGGCGAGAGATCCGCCGTCGGCCAGGAGCGAATAGAGGCGCGGCGTCAATTCGTGATGCTCGGGCAGCCATTGCAGCGAAGAATTGGCGAAGATGATGTCCGGCGCGAGCGTCGGGCGCCAGGCGCCGATGTCGCGCTTTTCGAATCGGATTTTCGGCAGGCGCGCCCTGGCGCTCGTCAGCATGGGCTCCGAACTGTCGAGGCCGATCACGTCCGCTTCGGGAAATCGCGTCGCCAGCAGATGCGTGCTCGCGCCGGGTCCGCAGCCGAGATCGACGACGCGTTTGGGCGAACGGGTCGGCACGCGGGCGATGAGGTCCGTCGCCGCGCGCACGCGCTCCTTTTCGAATTTGCGATAGAGCGCCACATCCCATTCGCTTGCGTGAACGAAAGGCGAGACGAGTTCAGGCGTGTCGATCGGCTGCGTCATGGGGCCCCTCCCAAGCGTAGAATCGCGCCGGGACATTGGCGAGCAATATGTCCATTTTCAGGCTCCCTGCGGGCGGTTCGAGGAGTTGAACGCGCCCGCGAGAGATTGAACTATTCAAGAAATCGAAATAGCGCGGGTTCGCGGCGCTCTTGTCTTGAGGAGATGACGGCCCAATGACCAAAGCTTGATTTGCCCGACACTCCGTTCGTTTCTATCGTCGGGCAGGGACCTGTCGCAAGGAGCTTCAGCCATGACGGTGCGATCAACCTTAGTCTTCGCCCTCGCCGCCGCATTGGGATCGGCGACGGCGCTCTTGCCCATCGCCGCCTTCGCGCAGCAGGCCGACAGCGACAAGCCCGCGATGGACGAGGCGGGACCGATGGAGGGCATGGGGCCGATGGGCCACCATATGACGCCGGAGGACCGGCAGGCCTTCCTCGACGCGCGCATCGCGGCGGTGCATGTCGGGCTCAAGCTTTCGCCGGACCAGGAGAAATTGTGGCCGCCCGTCGAAAGCGCGATCCGGGGCGCTTTCGCCGAGATGCATGAGGCGCGGCAGAAGAACGAGGCCGCCGCCGGGGGCGCGGAGAAGCCCGACCCGATCGCGAGGATGCGGCGGATGGCCGCCAGGAGCATGTCGGTCGCCCAGAACCTGACCAAGGTCGCCGACGCCGCCGAGCCTCTCTACGGCGCGTTGAACGACGATCAGAAATGGCGCCTGCACGCCCTGCTGCGCGCCATGCATCTGCATGGGCCGCATCACGGCATGGGAATGATGAAACAGGGCGGGGACGGCGAGGGGCGGCAACATGAAGAATGACGCCAGGGACGATTATCTCGGGCCGCTGACGTTGTTTGCCTCGCCTGGGCGCACGGTCGTTCCTTAGTCTCTCAATTCGAATCTATCCAGCGTACCAACCGCGCGCCCGCGGTCGGCGCGTGGGCGCGAAGCGTGGAGGCCAAAATGGCGTCGGAATGGGTCAAGCTTTATGACACTGAGGCGGACGCGAGCATCTATGTGAATCTGGCCCAGGCGAGTTCGATCTATCCCGAGGAGAGCGGCGGTTCGGTCATTTGGTTCTTCGAATTTCCCGACGAGGAAAACATCGCCAGGATTTTCGTAAAGGAAAGTCCCGACGAGATTTTTCGGATTCTGCGCGAGACGCCGCGACCCTGAGAGGCGCGTCGCGCCGAGGCGGTCGGCGCGGCGCGTGGTCGCCAAGATCGCGCATTTGCGACATGCCCTTGGGCGTCGTCCTCACTGCGATGTTCGTTGCGACAGGACGCCTCATCAGTGCCTTTCCAATCCCAACCTCCAACGAGACCGAATCTCTTATCCCGCGCGTCGTTCTTTTCGAGTTGCAGCGGCCCAATGGCGAATCGAGCGTGAAGACTTGCTCGCCGCTGGTGCATCGTTTAGAAGGCCGCGGCGGCCCCGGCCGGAAGTCAATCGCGCCCACCGAGCGTATCGGAGTCGTTCCGGAACAAGCTAAATCATTGAAATGCCGCAATAGCTCAGCTGGTAGAGCACCTCATTCGTAATAATAATCCCCTCGTCTCGGCACGTTGCCACTCATCTCATTGCCACACATTCCCCTTGGCATTTCAGCGTCGTAGCGTCATAAGAAGGTGCCGATGGTTGTCCAACATCGCGCCCTCTGTGATAGCCTAGCGGATGCCTAGTGAAGCTCACCGACCTCACCGTCAAGTCGCTCCCCATTCCCCCACGAGGTCAGAAACAATATCACGACGAAACTGTTGAGGGCTTCTCCGTGCGCGTCTCGCAGGGCGGCTCCAAAACCTTCCTCGTCATGATCGGCAGAGGAAAGCGCTTCACGATAGGACGCTACGGTATCATCACCCTCGCCCAAGCCCGCGCCGCGGCGTTGCGCCTCAAGGCCCAGCAGACCCTAGGGCGTGTTTTCCCCGAAGCTGTGACCCTTTCGTCAGCTCGTGAGCAATACCTGTCACAGGCCTACGTCAGGCCCAATACACGGGAATATTACATCAGCCATCTGTTGAAATTGAAGGCCCCCAATCTCCAAGACATCACCTCACGAGAAATAATCCGCATCCTCGATCGATTGCCCTCCGCCACTCGCACCCAAGCGCTCGCATCATTCCGACCCTTCTTCAAATGGTGCATCCGACGGAATTATCTTGATCGCTCGCCCTGCGAGCTTCTCACTGCCGAAAAATCATCATCCCGAGATCGAATGCTGTCAGACGAGGAGCTGAAGGCGATATGGAACGCCTGCGATTGCGGCACCTTCGGCACCATAATAAAATTACTCATACTGACGGGTGCTCGAAAGAACGAGATCGCCT
>DASZFX010000166.1:0-8022 GCA_035939375.1 Roseiarcus sp. | reverse complement strand
TGCGCGCGCCGCCGGCTGCGCAATGGCCGCATGTGTCGATGGCGGTCGTCGTCGATGCGCCGGATCGCGCCGGCGAAGGCCGGCGCGCGGTCGTGGGCAAGCCTGCGCTCGCCGCGCGGCTCGTACCCGATGCTTTGGTCGCCGCTCGGTTGAAAGACCGTGACATATTGGCGTTCGCCGGCATCGGCCGACCGGAGAAATTCTTCGCGACGCTGTCTTCGCTGGGCGCGCGCCCCGCCGTAACGCGCAGCTTTCCCGATCATCACCCCTATTCCTCGGCCGAGCTCGAAAGGCTTTTCGGCGAGGCCGCAACCAAGGGTCTGATCGCCGTCACCACCGAAAAGGATCACGTACGCTTGCCGGCCGCCTCTGCGCAAAGAGCGATGGCTCTGCCGGTCGCGCTGCATTTCGACGATGAGCCCGCGCTCGCCCGCGATCTCGCCAAGGCCCTGGCGCGCCGGCGCGCGGAAATCGTCGCGAATCGATGAATTTGCTTGACCCGGCGCGTCGCGACGCCAGTCTTGAAGTCACGCTTTTAGCGATTCGCCGACAGGAGGCCATGAGAATGAAAATCCTCGCCGCGGCGGCTCTCGCCGCTTTGCTGCTCGCCGGTTGCAATTCGCCCGGACCCACGGCGGGCGCGCCGCCGCCAGCCGCCGCCTCGACCGACGTGACGCCGTCCAATTTCGCCATGCCGACCGGCTCCGGCTGCGCCGGCGACATCGCCCGCTACCGCGCAATCCAGAACAATGACCTCGCCATGGGCCATGTCGCCAAATCGGTCTACAATCAGATCAAGGGCGAGATCGCCGACGCCGAGCGGGTCTGCGCGGCGGGCGACGACCGCAAAGCGAGCGCCATGATCGTCGCCTCGCGCCAGCGCCACGGCTATCCGACGCAGATGTGACGTAGCCGCCGCCGTCGTTTGCGGGAGAAGCGAAGCTGTCGGTCGTTAAGCGTCAAGCCGCAACGCCGACGAAACATGCCGCTGGAGCATCGGACCCCCAAATAAACTCACCTGGCGGGCGGCGGGAGGCGCAAGCCGCCATTATTTGGAACAGGGGCTCCTGTGCGCCGACCGAAAGGTCTGTCAAGGGCTTTAGCCGCCTTCGTCGGCGCGTTCCGGTCACTGTTCCAAACAATGGCGGCCCGTGGCCTTGGCGGTTGTGTCCAGAGAGCCTCTGCGATTCAAATTGCGAATCCGATGCGCTAGTTGAGCGCAACCGTAACGCGCAGGAAGGTCGCCGGAATGGACGTGGCGTCCTTGCTTGGGCTTTTGTTTTGACTGACGAACAACGCTTGCAGCTCCTTGTGCAGATCGCCGGCTCGACCGTTCTTCTCCGCTGCTTCGAACGCATTCATGGTTGGGCCGTAGTAGTTCCTGAATGTGTCAACGAACTCGGTTGGCGTACCTCGATAGTTGAAGGTATAGGTGTCTCTGACGAATGAAACCTTCTCCTTTGGAACTCCCGCGGCTCCGAATCGCTCTATCACATTGTTCTCGAGCCCCCAAGTCATGGGGCTGATGAACCCTTCCGGCGGCGGAGGCGAGTAAGACGCGCTGATTTTGAGGATTTGCGCCACGAATGTCGGATCATTCGGGATCCAATTTCCCATCGTGATCCGGCCGCCGGGCCGGGTCACACGCACCATTTCCTTGGCGACATCGAACGGCTTCGGCGCGAACATCGCTCCAAAGATGCTCACGACGAGGTCAAAAGTATGATCCTTCAATTCTTGCAAATTGGATGCATCGCCTTCCTGAAACTTGCAGTTCGCAAGACCCTGCTCCTTTGCGCGCTTGTTTCCAGCCTCGACAAGGTTCTTCGCGATATCAACGCCCAACACGTCCGCTCCGCGTTTCGCCGCTGGCAGCGCCGTTGTTCCATCGCCGCATCCGAGATCCAAAATCTTCAGCCCTTTTTTTATTCCGAGTCTCTCGACGAGCGCCTCTCCGCTCTCCCTCATAGTCTCTGCGAGACGAGTAAAGTCGCCCTTCTCCCAAAGCGCTTTGTTTGGATTCATCGCTTCGCTCCCTCTCCTTCGCTCGGCGGTCGCGTCGCGCCGACAAGCGCTGTCATGAACCTGGATCCGAGCCGTCCGATCGTCGTCGGCGCGCTGCCCAGTCGGCGTCGTCCAGATAGACGGACGCGCGGGAACCCACAGTCCCTTGCTCACTTGTAGTCGCCTTGCCAATTCATATCAATGTTGGGGCTTACGTGATCCCCGACCTCCCGCAGGGGGCGCAGCGCGCCTTTCAGCGCCGATGCGGCGCGCGGCGGCGCGAATCCCTTCTCCCGCTTGCAGGAGAAGTCGGCGCCGAAGGGCGTCATGGACGCCGTCATCACCGCTTGGCGCCGGACGTAGGTACGTCGACGTTCCCGATGATCGCCGCGACGAGTTCGGATCGTTGACCTTCGCCGTCTTCACGTGACGCATGCGCCAAACCTCTGCCGCAGAAAATCGACGATGAAGCGCGGCATGCGCTTTTCGTCGATATCGGCCGGCGAACGCGCAATATGCATGCGCGTCAGTTCGGGTTTGGCTTCGCTCGCAAGGAAAGCTTCGATCCGGGTCTTCAACGCTTCGGCGCTCTGATCGACCGTGACGCGCTTCAGACAGGCGATGCGCGGCGGCGCGTCGACGACGATCCAGTCGACGGCCACTGCGACTTCGCTCGGTTTGAGACCGGTCTCCTCCTCCAATTCCCGGATCACGCTGGCGCGAAGATCGATGCGGCCATCGAAGACATCGCTCCGGTCCGGCGTGCCGGCGGCGAAATAGATCGCGCCGGCGCTTGCCGTATGGCCGGCCATTTCGCCCAGGAGATACGCGCCGTCGGCAGATTGCAGCGCGGCCATCGAAAAGCCGTTGCAGACCGCCTTATCGGGAAAGCCGAAGTCGCGCCACGCGAGGAAGGCCTTGAAATCCGTCTCGAAATATTCCCCGCGAAGAACCCTCGTCCCGTCGCCGCAGGCGACGAATTCATGAGAACCCATCAGCAGCACGCGGCCGTCAAAAAGGCTCGGCTGCACGGCCTTGCGAGCGCGCCAATGGGCGCGGATTTCCTTTGCGCGCTCCTCGGCGAAGGGCCAGGCGCGCGGGACGAGCCTGAGATCGAGTTCGGCGACCTCGAGGATGCAGCTCTCTTCGCCGCTCATGCGTTGATCGCGCCTTCGCAGATCATGATCGCAGAACCGCCGATGGTCGCGGCGCGCAGCGACCCGTTTTCGACCTCGAGGCCGAGCGAAATCAGACTCGGCCGGCCCATCTCGAAGCCCTGCTCGATAACATACGTGCTGTCGCCGTCGGCCGGCCTGGCAAAGCGCATCAGCGCGCCGGCGAAGGCTGCGACGGCCGAACCGGTCGCCGGGTCCTCGACGACGCCCCAGCCGGCGGCGAACATGCGGGCGCGGAAGGAGGAGCCAGCGTTCTCGGCCTCGCTGGTGTAGAGGTAGACTGCCGGTCCGCCGTTCTCGCCCCAGGAATTGGCGTTCGGCCGCGCCTTGGCGAGCGCCGCGCGATCGGCGATGGGTACGAACATGAACGGCGTTCCCGCCGAATAGACGCTCGGGCGATGCGCGCCGAAACCGATGTCGGCGGGCGCGAGGCCGAGAAGCAGCGCCAGCGCCTCGACGGGCGGCGCCTCGCCGATCGGCTCCGGCAGGCGCGGCAGCGTGAAATAAGCGGCAGGCGCCTGATTCGGCCGATGGCGCGCGACGCAGACAATATCGCCGACGCCTTCCTCGACGACGATCCGCAGGTCCTCCCGCACGAGCAGCTCAGGCGCCCGCAATTTCGCCAGCAGCACGGCCGTCCCGATCGTTGGATGGCCGGCGAATTGCAATTCGCGCCCCGGCGTGAAGATGCGCAAGCGCGCGGTGTTGACCGGATCGTGCGGCTCGAACACGAAGACCGTTTCGGCGAGATTGAATTCGCGCGCGATCGCCTGCATGCGCTTGTCGTCGAGCCCTTCGCAATCGATGACCACGGCGAGCGAATTGCCGGCGAGCGCGGTCTCGGTGAAGACGTCGAGCGTATGGAATTTGCGGCGCATGAATGACGAGCTCCTCATATCCGTTCCGGCGCGAAGATACGCGAGGGATTGACGAGCTCCTCTTGCGCTTCGATGAGCGCGAGTTCCTTCAAGCCCAATGCCGCCGTGGCGGCGACGAGACCATAGACGGCGGAGGCCGCTCTTGCGAGCGCGTCGGCCGCGCTGCGCCGCTCGAGCCAATGGCTCAGGAAAAGCGCGGCGATAACGTCGCCGGCGCCATTGACCTTGATCGGCGCCTTGGGCGTCCGCAGACGCCAGAGATTTTCACCTTCCGAGGCGAGGATGTCGAGGCCGTCGTCGGGCGTATCGTCCAGCGCGAGCGATGTCACGAGAATGACGCGCGGACCCTGGGCATGCAGGACGGCCAGAGCCTTGCGCGCCTCGGCGAGGTTGCGCGAAGAGCCGTTGCTCAGAAAATCGAGTTCGAAATGATTGGGCGTGAGGATCGCCGCCGTGGGCGCTGCGCGGCCGCGGATGAATTCTGCGACGCCTTCGCGAACATAGAGCCCGCGGCCGACGTCGCCGAGCACCGGATCGCAGCAATAGACCGCTTCGCGATTGGCGGCGTGAACCCGATCGACGGCGCGTAGGATCGCAGCGCCAATCTCCGGCGCGCCCATATAGCCCGACAGGACGCCGGCGCATCCCTTAAGCACGCCGCGTTCGGCAAGGCCCCTCGCCAAATCGTCGATATCGCCGGGTTCGAAAACCCGCCCGCGCCACGCGCCATAGCCGGTGTGGTTGGAGAACTGCACCGTCTGGATCGGCCAGACCTCTCGGCCAAGGCGCTGCAAGGCGAAGACCGCGGCCGAATTGCCGACATGGCCGTAAACGACATGCGACTGGATCGAGAGGATGGCGGACATCGGCGAAGCTTAGCGTCGATCGGCGCTCATTGAGCATCCGAATCGCCGGCGCGGCTCCCGAAAAGTTGGGAAGAGCGCCCCTTCTTGCCGAAAAGGCCGGTCGAGCGACGGCGCTTCAAGTAGCGCCGATACGGCGGGCCATATTATGCACACATTTTGCCAGTCTTTCGCTCATCGGTGTGAATGAAGCGCCCAGGGAGGAAACAATTATTTGCCATGTGGTTAGTCGAGTGGAAGTCATAATTCCGCCGATTTGGCCTATCCACGACGAGTAGGATGAGTAATGACGCTTAAGGTTGGAGACTACACTTATTCCGCGTGCCACAATTCAAAAAGAGGTCCACAGTCGACATTGTCTTCTCTCTTCTTCGTCGCAGGCGTCGCGCTGGCCACCCCGGCCTTAGCGATGGCCGGCGAGGCCCGAGGGGCCTCGATGTATATCGCGTCTGAAGCGCCGTCCGCCGCCGAGGCGCCAATTTCGGCGGCTCGCGGCGACTCCGAGCTGATCCGCGCTGCGGCGGCCCATGGCTCGTCGCCGGCGCTGGTCGTCATGGTCACCGAGGCGGCGGAACGTCATGGCGTGCCGGTCGCCCTCGCTCATGCGATCATCAAAATCGAAAGCGGTTACAATTGCCGCGCCCATTCGCACTATGGCGCGGCGGGCATCGGCCAGGTCCTGCCCTCGAGCGCGCGCGCCGAAGGCGTCTCCGGCAATCTCTATGATTGCGGGACCGGCCTCGAGGCTTCGATGCGCTATCTGAAACACGCGGTCACGCTCTATGGCGCCGGTTGCGAAGCCGCCTCCGCCTATAATACGGGGCTCTCCGGCCGCGGCCGCTGCACCGGCTATGGCCGCCGAGCGATGAGGCTTGCGCAGCTCCTCAAGTGACGTCGGCGCCGGCCGACTGATCGACGCCCATTCGCCGCCTGCGACGCTTCGACGTACCCTCGGCGACGCTACTCGGCTGGACCCATCGGCGAAGGGTCACGCCGCCTTGGTAAGTACTTCGGCGATGAAAGCTGCGCCGAGCCCCTCTCTCGTTCACGGGAGAGGGGCGCGGCGGGGGTAGCCCGCGACCTTCGCCTTTCTGGCGCCCTGCCCGACGCCGATCGACAAGTGAATCATTTCCCCGATCTCTGATATAATCTCTCGGCGGCCCCTTATCGCTGGAGCAAACTCCCTTGACCGACGCCGAATTTCTTTCCCGTGCGATCGCGCAAGGGCGCGGCCTCGCCAACGCCGACATTGTGCTGAAGGGCGGACGGATTTTCGACCTCGTCTCGGGCGCGCTCGTTGAAAGCGACGTCGCGATCTGCGGCGACCGCATCGTCGGCGTGCAAGGCGATTATCGCGGCGCGCGGGAATTCGACATTTCCGGCGAGATCGTCGTGCCCGGCTTCATCGACACCCATCTCCATGTCGAATCTTCGCTGATCACGCCGTCCGAATTCGACCGTTGCGTCTTGCGCCATGGCGTGACGACGGCGATCTGCGATCCGCATGAGATCGCCAATGTGCTTGGCGCGGCCGGAATAAGGTACTTCCTCGACGCTTCGCTCGCCACCGCGCTGGATTTGCGCGTGCAATTGTCGAGTTGCGTGCCGGCGACGCATCTCGAGACCTCCGGCGCGCGCCTGGAAGTCGCCGACCTCCTGCCCTTGGCGACGCATCCCAAAGTGCTCGGCCTCGCCGAATTCATGAACTTCCCAGGCGTGTTGGCGCGCGATCCTTCGTGTCTGGCCAAGCTCGCCGCCTTTCAGGACCGCCGCATCGACGGCCATTCGCCGCTGCTCAGCGGTCTCGACCTTAACGGCTATCTCGCCGCCGGCGTGCGCACCGATCACGAGACGACGAACATGCCGGAAGCCTTGGAGAAGCTCTCAAAAGGCATGTTCATCCTGGTGCGCGAAGGCTCGGTCTCGAAGGATCTACACGCTTTGGCGCCGCTGATCACCGAACGCCATTCGCCCTATATCGCCTTCTGCACCGATGATCGCAACCCGCTCGACATCGCCGAGGAAGGACATCTCGATTTCCTCATCCGCACGGCGATCAGTCTCGGCGCGCCGCCGCTTGCGGCGTATCGCGCCGCCAGCATTTCAGCGGCGCGCATCTTCGGGCTGATGGATCGCGGCCTGGTCGCGCCGGGCTGGCGCGCCGATCTCGTCGTCATCGACGATCTCAATTCCTGCGCAGTGACCAAGGTCTTCACCGCCGGCCGACCGGTGGACGAGGCGCTGTTTGCTTCGCGCGAACGGATAGCGCCGGTCGGACGCGGCAGCGTCAAGGCCGCGCGCGTCGCCGCCGCGGACTTCATCGCCAAGGGCGCCGGGCCTTCGACTCAGGCGATCGGCGTTGTCCCCGGCAGGATCATCACCGAGCGCGTGAGCGTGACGCTGCCCTACGCCAGGGGCGAACGAAAGATCGACCTCGACCAGGATGCGGTGAAAGTCGCCGTCGTCGCCCGCCACGGCGTCAACCGCAACATCGCCGTCGCCTTCGTCAAAGGCTTTGGCATGAAGCGCGGCGCGATCGCTTCTTCCGTCGGCCATGATTGCCACAATATCTGCGTCGTCGGCGCCGACGAGGCCGATATGGCCGCCGCGGTCAATCGCCTCATCGAGATCGAAGGCGGCTTTGCAGTGGCGGCAGGCGGCAAGATCCTCGCCGAACTCGCGCTGCCGATCGCCGGCCTGATGAGCCTGATGAGCTTCGAGGACGTACATAAGGCGCTGGTTCCGCTCCGCGCCGCAGCCAAGAGCCTCGGCGTCGTACTGGCCGAACCCTTCCTGCAAGTCGCCTTCCTGCCGTTGCCGGTGATCCCGCATCTGAAGATTACGGATAGAGGGCTGGTCGATGTCGACAAGTTCGATTTCGTGCGGGACTAGCGCATCGGATTCGCAATTTGAATCGCAGAGGCTCTCTGGAAACGAACGCCAACGCCACGGGCCGCCATTGTTTGGAACAGTCACCGGAACGCGCCGGGGCCCCTGTTCCAAATAATGGCGGCTTGCGCCGCACGCCGCCCGCCAGGTGTGAGTTCATTTGGGGGTTCGATGCTTCTCTAAATTGTCGCCGGGCCAAAAGCCGGGGCATGC
>DASZFX010000165.1:0-2563 GCA_035939375.1 Roseiarcus sp. | reverse complement strand
TCCGGGTTTTCGAAATCGCCGACATGCTCGAGCGTTTGCGCGCCGAGCGTGGCGAAGGTCCCGATCGCCGCCTCGCAGGCGGCAAGAACTTCGGCGGCGACCCGCAAATTGCCGAGGCGCGGGCGCCACGCGATCTTCACGCCGTCAAGAGCGCCCTCGTCCTGCGCCGCGGCGACGAAATCCGGCAGCGCGCGCGAGACCGTCAGCGGGTCCGCGGGATCAGGCCCGGCCATGGCGTCAAGCATCAGCGCGGTATCGAATACGGTGCGGGTCATCGGCGTGACGAAGGATATGTTTCCAAATCCGTCCTGGGCATATTCCTGCGGCGTAATGCCGAGGCTCTGCTTGAAACCGACGAGGCCGTTGCAGGCCGCCGGGATGCGGGTCGAGCCGCCGCCGTCGGTTGCGACCGCGATCGGCCCCAAACCGCTTGCGACCGCGACGGCGGCGCCGCCGCTCGATCCGCCGGAACTGCGCTCGGCGCTCCAGGCGTTGCGCGTGCGCCCGAAAAGCGGCGCCTGGGTCAGACTTTGCTGTCCGAATTCCGGCGTGGTCGTCTTGCCAAGGAGGATTGCGCCGGCGCGCTTCAATCGGGCGACGACAGTCGCGTCGCGCTCGGGAACATGATCCTTGAAGATCAAGGAGCCGAATGTCGTGCGTATCCCTGCGGTCGGCACGAGATCCTTGGCCGAGAACGGAACGCCATGAAGCGGCTGAAGCGCGCCGCCGTTCATCACGGCGCGTTCCGCATCGCGCGCCGCGGCCATCGCCTGATCCTCGGCGACGGTGATGAAGGCGTTGAGGACGGGTTGAGAGCGCAAGATACGGTCGAGGGTCGACCGCACGACTTCGACAGGCGAGACTTTTCTCGCGCGGACCATCGCGGCCAAATCGGCGGCGGAGCGATAGGCGAGATCGTCGGCCATGCTTGTTCTCGTCATGCCGCCGGCTTGGCGAAATTCTTGAGAAGACAATCGAAGAACCGATCTCGATCCGCATGAAAGGCGACGTGGCAATTGGGCGCGCGCTTCGTGCGCGTCTCATGATCGACGACGGTCCGGCCCATCGTATATTCGCCGCTCGTCTCCACGACGACGTTGACATATCTGGTCTCGATGATCGCCTGATCGACGAGCGCCGCAATGCAGACCGCATCGTGCACAGGCGCGGTGTCGGCGACGCCGGTCGGTTGATTGGCCTGATAGCCCGCGATCCGGAATTCGATGAATTTGGCCGCGGCGTCGCCGGCAGGCGTCGCAAGCGCGCGCAATCGCCGGCATTGATCGAGAGAGATCAGAGCCTCGTGCGTGGCGTCGAGCGGAACCATCGTCACTTTGCGAAACCCAGCGCCCAAGACCAGCGCGGCCGCTTCGGGATCGGCCCAGACGTTGAATTCGGCGGAAGGCGTAACATTCGACTTGTCGATCGCGCCGCCCATGATCATCAGTTCCGCGACATTGCCGACGAAAGAGGGATCGAGCCCGATGGCCGCGGCGAGATTTGATTGCGGCCCGACCGCAACCAGCGTCAACTCGCCGCGATTTTCGGCAAAGACCTGGGCCAGGAACGCGGGCGCCGGAAGGCTCTGCTTGTCGCCCTTGGCTTCGGGCAGCGGCAGGACCGACATATGAACGTTCGCCTCGCGCATCGTTGCGCGCGGCACGGGAAAATCCTTGCGAACGATGGGATGGGCGAGGCCCTCGTAGACAGGAATGTCCGGCCGGCCGATCCATTCGAGCGTCCGCAGCGTGTTGTCGGTGCAGCGCTCGACTTCGACATTGCCGTTGACGGTGGTGACCGCAACGAGTTCGACGTCGGGATGAAGCGCGGCGAGCATGATCGCGACGGCGTCGTCGGTGCCCGTATCCACGTCCAATACGATTCTTTTCCGCATCCCATCCTCCCGCCGCCTGCCGGCGCTCGCCCCTCGCGTCGCGGCGGAACTTAGCTGATTATGTCCCGCTGCGGCTGTTGCTTGTGAGCGCCCGCCTCGAAGGTTCGATTGCGCCGACGGTCAAAGCGGGCGCCAGCCGTCTATGAACATGCGCGTCTTCAGGAAAGCCGTCAGGCGCTCGGCGAAGAGGCGGCGACGTTCATTCTTTCGCGGCTTCCGCGCCCTCGCCGCCTTGAGGCGGCCGCCGTCCTCGGCAAGCTCAGGCCAGGGCGAAGCCGCGAACCACGCGCGGTAGTTTTCGGCAAAGCGCGTCTCGCCCCGCCAAGCCGCATATTGCCAAGGCTTCGGCGCATTGACGAAATGAAGCGCGATCGGCGCGACAGCCTCCTCCAAATCGAGCAGGAAAAAATCGCCCATGAAATTGTAGCGTGGCGAGAGCGGGGCAAAGGCGCCCGCGATCAATTCGTTGAGCGCGCTTTGTTCGAGGAACGGATAGCGTTCGGGCGCGCGACGCAAAGCCGAGACGGTGCGCGCGCCAAGCTCCATCGCGCCCCATTGCTTGCGATCGATCGCCATGACGCCGGCGTTGAAATAGGGCGTCTTTGCATCGAGGCCGAGGGCGGCGCGGTCGGCCTGGAACCTCCGCGCGAGCTTGCCGCCGGCAAAGTC
>DASZFX010000164.1:0-5238 GCA_035939375.1 Roseiarcus sp. | reverse complement strand
CTTGTGGCCTGGCGAGGGGGGATCCGCGCGTCGCGGCGCTTTGCGCAACCGAAAATTAACGCCAGCCGCGGCAAGGTCGGTTCATGGTCGTCAAGACGCGCGCCCGCGCCATCCTGCTGCCGATCGCCTTTTACCTGGTTTTGGGCGGCGCCAGCGGCTTTTTCGTTTGGCAGGCTTCGATCGGCGATCGCGGCCTGAGCGCCAAGGCGCTTTATCAGCAGCAAATGGCCGCCTTGACCGCCAAATTGACGAGCCTGCGGCAGGAACGCGGGGCTTTGCAGCGCAAGGTCGATTTGATGCATTCCGGCGCGATCGATCGCGACCTGCTCGATGAAGAGGCGCGCGCCCGGCTCGACCGCGTCGACAGGAACGACCTCGTCGTCTTCACCGATCCGCCGAAGTCGCGCTAGCGATGCTTTCGGGCGTCGGAAGCGCTGAACCGGCGCCCGCGACCTGCGGCGTTCGCGCCTTTTGCTCGCCCGCGCCTTCGTGCTATGGGGCGCTGGATTTGGCCGAGGGTCGGCGTTCCAAAAAACGCGACTCGCCGCCTGTCCCTTGAGGGCAAGCCATGACGATTGCTGTCGCGACGCCTGCCGACGGGCGCATTCGCTCCAATTCCTTCTTTTCCGCGCCGCTCAGCGCGGCCGATCCCGAAATCGCCCGGTCGATCGAACTCGAGCTCGGTCGCCAGCGCGACGAGATCGAACTGATCGCTTCCGAGAACATCGTCTCCAGGGCGGTGCTCGAGGCGCAGGGCTCCGTGATGACCAACAAATACGCGGAGGGTTATCCCGGCCGGCGCTACTACGGCGGCTGCCAATTCGTCGACATTGCCGAGCGCTTGGCGATCGAACGGGTTTGCCGACTGTTTGCCTGCCGTTTCGCCAACGTCCAGCCAAATTCCGGCAGCCAGGCGAATCAAGGCGTCTTCATGGCCCTGATGCAGCCGGGCGATACTTTCATGGGGCTCGATCTCGCCGCCGGCGGCCATCTGACTCATGGCTCGCCCGTCAACATGTCCGGCCGCTGGTTCAAGCCGGTCTCCTATTCGGTCGACCGAGAGACCAATCTCATCGATATGGACGGACTCGAGAGGCTCGCCCATCAGCACCGACCCAAAATGATCATCGCCGGCGGCTCGGCCTATGCCCGCCACTGGGACTTCAAGCGCTTTCGCGAGATCTGCGATGCGGTCGGCGCCTTTTTCGTCGTCGACATGGCCCATTTCGCCGGCCTTGTCGCGGGCGGCGCGCATCCTTCGCCGTTTCCGCATGCCCATGTCGCGACGTCGACGACCCACAAGACCTTGCGCGGCCCTCGCGGCGGCCTGATCCTGACCGACGACGAAGATCTCGCCAAAAAGATCAATTCCGCAATCTTTCCCGGCCTTCAGGGCGGTCCGCTCATGCATGTCATCGCCGCCAAGGCGGTGGCCTTCGGCGAGGCGCTGAGCCCTGAATTCAAGGCTTACGCGGAAGCCGTGGTCGCCAACGCCAAGGCTCTGGCCGCGCCGATCAAAGCCGGCGGCTACGCGCTTGTCACCGGCGGCACGGACAACCATCTGATCCTTGTGGATCTGCGCCCCAAGGGCGTGACCGGCAAGGCCGCCGAGGCCGCGCTCGGGCGCGCTCACATTACGTGCAACAAGAACGGGGTTCCCTTCGATTCCGAGAAGCCGACGATCACGTCCGGCGTGCGTCTCGGCTCGCCGGCGGCGACGTCGCGCGGGCTCGGGGTCGCCGAATTTGCGGAAATCGGCGCATTGATCGTCGAGACGCTCGACGGTCTGGCGGCGGCGGGCGAATCGGGAAATGCTGCGACGGAAGCGCGAGTGCGAGACGGCGTTGCAGAATTGACGCGGCGCTTTCCGATCTATTGATCGCCGCCCGGCCGAAAGCGCGGGCGGCCGTTTTCAGATCGGGCGGATGCGGCGCTGGAGCTAAAGCCGATGCGATGCCCTTATTGCGGCAGCCTGGAGACGCAGGTCAAGGATTCCCGTCCGACCGAGGATTCCTCCTCGATCCGTCGGCGCCGCGTCTGCCCGGATTGCGGCGGCCGCTTCACAACGTTCGAGCGCGTGCAATTGCGCGAATTGACCGTAGTCAAGAAATCCGGCCGGCGCGCCTCCTTCGATCGCGACAAGCTGCAGCGCTCGGTCGAGGTGGCGCTGCGCAAACGCCCGGTCGCCTCCGACCGCATCGAGCGCCTCGTCAACGGCATCGTGCGTCAACTCGAAAGCCAAGGCGACGGCGACATTGCGACGGATCGCATCGGCGAATTGGTCATGGAGGGCCTAAAGGGCCTCGATGACGTCGCCTATGTCCGCTTCGCCTCGGTCTATCGCAATTTCCGCGAGGCTCGCGATTTCAACGCGATTGTCGGCGAACTCTCGGCGGAGCCGGAGCGCGCGCCGCAAAAGCCTGTCGGCAACGGACGCAAGCCGCCGGTTGAGCCGCAGTGACAGACCCTGCCGCGCTCGATGAGCGCTTGGATGTACGCTTAGATGAGCGTTTCATGGCCGCCGCCCTGTCGCTGGGGCGGCGCGGCCTCGGTCGCGTTGCGCCCAATCCCGCCGTCGGCGCGCTGATCGTGCGAGAGGACGTCGTGGTCGGACGCGGCGTCACATCGCCGGGCGGCCGGCCGCATGCCGAGCGCAACGCCCTCGACGAGGCGGGCCCCTTGGCGAAGGGGGCGACGCTCTATGTCACTTTGGAGCCTTGCGCGCATCAGGGTCGCGGCGCGCCTTGCGCGGCGGCGATCGTCGAAGCGGGCCTTGCCCGGGTCGTATCGGCGATGGAGGATCCAGATCCGCGCACCGCGGGGCAGGGGCATGCGTTGCTCCGCCAGGCGGGAATCGAGGTCGTTGTCGGCCTTGGCGCGGCGAAAGCGCGGCGCGACCACCTCGGCCATATTCTGCGCGTCACGGAAGGCCGGCCGGCGGTGACGCTGAAATTGGCGCAAACCGCAGACGGTTACGCAGCTGGAGCGAGAAACGATCCGCGACTGACCATCACCGGCGAGGCCGCCAATGGGCGGGTGCAGATCCTGCGCGCCATGCACGAGGCGATCATGATCGGCATTGGTACGGCGCTCGGCGATGATCCCTTGCTGACCGTGCGCTATCCCGGCGCCGGCGGCGCCAAACCACTGCGCGTCGTGCTTGACGCGCACCTGCGATTGCCCCCGCGCTCGAGGCTTGGCGCCACAGCGCGGGATTACCCCACGCTCGCGATCGCCGGGCCCTCGGCGTCGGTGGAGGCCGCGGCCGCATTGACGGGAATCGGCGTCGAAGTCGTCCGCGTCGACGCCGATGGCGCCGGGCGGCTCGATCTCGCTGCGGCTTTGCGCATTCTGGCCGGCCGCGGCGTCACCAGGGTCTTCAGCGAAGGCGGCCCGACGATCGGCTCGGCGCTCATCGCCCGCCGCCTTGCCGACGAGACGCTTCTCTTCACTGCGCCAAAACCGCTGGGGCGGCCGGGCCTGCCGGCGCTCGACCCTGCCGCGCGGCGGCGCCTTGAAGACCGTTCTCTTTACGGGGCCCCGATGAGCGCCCATTTCGGCGTCGACGACCTGCGATCCTACCAAAGGCTCCTTTGAAATGTTCACCGGCCTCATCAGCGATATCGGCGAGGTGCTTTATACCGAGGACGAAGGCCAATTGCGCCGCTTGCGCCTCGCTTGCGGCTATGACGCTGCTTCGATCGCCATCGGCGCCTCGCTCGCCCACGCCGGGGTATGCCTCACGATCGTCAATGTCGGGCGCTCAGGCGCGCGCACGATGATTGAGGCCGACGTCGGCGCCGAGACGCTCGCGCTGACCACGGCCAAGAGCTGGCGCCAAGGAACAAAGCTCAATCTCGAGCGGTCGTTGCGGCTTGGCGATGAACTCGGCGGCCATATGGTCAGCGGCCATGTCGACGGCGTCGCCGAAGTTCGATCGCGCGAGGATTTCGACGGCATGGCCAAGTTCACCTTTCGCGCTCCAGCCGCGCTCGCCAAATTCATCGCCCAGAAAGGGTCGGTCGCGCTCGACGGAACGTCGCTGACGGTCAATAGCGTCGAGGGCGACGTCTTCTCCGTGCTCCTCGTCCCGCATACGCTGGCGGTCACGACTTGGGGCGGGAGGCGCGCCGGTGATTTCGTCAATATCGAGGTCGATCAGATGGCGCGCTATGCGGCGCGCCTGATCGAGGGCAAATCGGCCGCCTGAGCTCCGCGCTCAGGTCGCGATGGCGCTGGCGAGGCCGATCAGGATCGCCGCGACCGCAAGGCAGAGCGGGATGATCGCTATCTGCAGCCAGGCTTGCCGGCCGGTCTGCGTGCCGGAACCGGTCTCAATGCGGGTCTCCATGAATTGCTCGAGGGTTTGCTGCCTGCGCATGCCGCCGGCCCGCGCCGCGCGGCGTCCGGCCAGGAAAATCAGCGCCGGCAGGGCCGTGAAGGCGGCGAAGACGAGGCCGACGATCAGGAGAAGATAATCCGTCTCGCCGTCCGGGCAGAAAGCGAGCCAGGAGGCGATGACGAAGACGACCGTACTGATCAGCAAAGACGCATAGACCTTTGGGTGCAATTCGACGCCAGGAGCAAGCCGCAGTTGCGCGGGGTCCTGTCGTTCTCTCACTTCCGCAATGAAAGTCTGCGACGCAGGGACCGAAGACCGCGACGCCTGTGCGGGCAGGGGTTGATCATCCGGTCGCGTCTCGGGTGAGGGGCCGTGTTTGCTGTTGCGAATGGCGCTACTCCTTTGTCGAGCGGACGCTTTCGCGCCCCGCTTTTGAGCCATGCCCCTTTGAAGATTGATCGCCGACGACGCGGCGTCGCGCTCCGACGGCCGGCGCGGCGGCGCGCTTGCGAACGAGGGTTTCGGGCGAGAGCGCGCTTCAGCGGGGCGACGATGAAAAGGCGGATGAATCGTAACGCCTCGGGCGAATCGCCGCTCTCTCGCCGCCGCGTCGCAAGGCCTTGCGACTTCTCAACCCTTGTCGCGGCGACGCTGCGTCAGCTTGACAAAAATGTGATTTTCATTCGCCGCGCCGCCGTTCGATCCGGCCGCGAACCGGCGCTGGCGCCCTCCTCTCGCCCGATTCACGCTTCAAGGGCTGAGGGCCGGGCTCCAGAGAGATGCCGATGAGTTCAGCTACGCCCTCCGCCGCAACCCCGCCCGCCAGCGCTGAGCCGACGCGTCGGGATTTTCTCTATATCGCCACGTCCGCTGCGGCGGGCGTCGGCGTCGCCGCG
>DASZFX010000163.1:0-5663 GCA_035939375.1 Roseiarcus sp. | reverse complement strand
CTCTACAACGGCGCAATGGTGGCGGCGCTGACCGAAGTCGTTCCGGCCGAGGTGCGCGCTTCTTGTTTCGCGCTGGCCTATTCGCTCGCCGCCGCCTTGTTCGGCACGGCGACGCCGGGGCTCTCCAAAATGCTGATCAGGGAGTTCGGCCGCGCGACGCCGGCCCTTTGGCTGTCGTTCGCCGCAGCCTGTTCGCTTGCGGCGGTTCTTTCGCTCTATAGGCGCGATGCAACGGTCAGGCAGCCGGCGTGACGGTCAATGACGGCGCACCGACGTCGCCCGAACGAAAGTCGCACCGCAAGTCGCGGGCAGCGCGCCGGCCGCTTGAATCTGCCTGTCGACTTCAGTTTCGCAGGTCCCTTGGTCTAGGTCCGCGCCGGCCATGGCGCGGCAAATCGCATGGAGCGCGCGGCGATTGAGGCATTGGGCCGTCCTCACCGCGTGCGGCGGCGCGCCTCCGTTTCTCGGATGGATCAATATCTGCTCGTCGAGATATTCCTGCACCAGCTTGGAGGCCCACCAGCTCATAGAAATCTCGCCGACCCGGCTCGCGACGCCGCGGCTTTTCTTCGCCGGCGGCGCATAGACCGCGAGGTGCGCGTAGCAGGGCTCCGCAGCCCCGACCGCGGATTGGAAGCATGACGCTTTCGCGGCGCCCGCCGGATTGAGATTCGCCTCGTCCACCGCCGGATCGATGAGCTTGCGCAACAGCGCCACGCCATATTCGCCATGGGCGGAACGGGCGGAAAGGATCGTCTCGATCACCGGCGTGAAATGCCACCAGGGCTCCTCATAGTCGGGCGGAGGCCGCAGCGGCGCCGCGGCCTCCCCGAACGCCGCCTCGGCGACCGCGCCCTCACTATCGCCTGACGGCGCGTCGCCCGGATCATTGGTGATGAGAATGATGAACGGCCGCAGCCCGAAATGGGCGAGGGCGAGCGCCAAATCTCGTGCGGTCATCGTACCGAAATTGTCGAAATAGCCGCCGTCGACGAGCCGGCCGAAGATCGGCTCCAACGGAGCCGCCGGTGAAGCGGCATAGAGCGTGCCGGCGGGCGAGATCACCGGAAAACGAGCGCTATTGTGAGCCGCGACCGCCAGCGAAGCGTCGCGGGAAGCGCCTTCCGCGTCGACGATCGTATGAAAATCATAGGCGTCGGTGAGCCATTGCGCCGAAGGGGGCGGTTGGCCCGCGCCCAAATCATAGGTCGGCGCCAGCGCGGAAAAAACGAAGCGGCGCCCGGTCTCCACCGATGTCGAATTGAGAAGGAGCAGCGGACGCCAGCGCTCGTCGCCGCCGCCCGGCGCCGTCGACAGGAATGGCGCAGCCATTCCGTCGGAAGCAACGCCGTTCCCCGGCGGCGCAAATTTGGCATAGGCGCCTTGAAGCGCCTTCTCCAAGCGGTGGCCGCGATCCGGCCAAAGGCGCGGGAAATAACCGCCAAGGAAAGCGAAGGCGTCACGAAAGCCGAGACCGGCCATCACAGGCGTCAAGAAATCTTCGGCGAGCATGATTTGCAAGCATTCACGCCAGGTCCCCGGATGCTGCGCGCCGAAATAGAGAGCAGAGACCGGCTTCGGGCGTGAACTGTCCTCGCCCACGGCGGGGCAAGGGGGAGCGTAGCTCTTCTTGTCGAGGCTTCCGTCGAAAAGCGCTTTAGCGAAGAGCGCCGAACCGACGGCGCCGCCGGAGACGCCCGACAAAGCGAACAGACGTTTTGCGAAAATCGGTTGCTGCGAGCAGGACTGCATCGAGCCGGGCGGAGCCCCGTTCGACGGGACGTTTGGCGCAGGACAGGTCGCATCGAGCAGGAGGCCAAGCGCGGTGACGGTAAAGAAGGCGGCCCGGCTGGCGCCGCCGGTCGTTGCGACAATGATCGGCGAAGGACAGGCGCCGAGGTCCTGCGAGCATTGGTTCGCATCGCTCCAGACTCTCATCGCCTCTCGAAGGGTGATTTGACGATCATTCGCGGCGGCAGGGACGACATCGACGCGATGATCATCGCCGATCCAAAAGTCGAGACCGATGACGACAAGGGCGAAGAGTACGATGATCGGCGCCCGCGCGGCGTGCGAGCGCCGGGCGAAGAAGCCCAACAGAGGAACCCACGCGCCGAGAAGGACCGGGACCAACCGGAGGCGCGTGAAAAAAAACAGATCGATCAGGCTCGGAAAGATCAAGATCAAAACGAGCGCGATGAAGATCGCCGTTGCGATCGCGCTGTCGAGGGTCTTGGCGAGCTCCGTCTCATCATCGACCCGACCGATCCGCGGCGCATCCGGCACGCGGCGCGACAAAAGGCCGGTCTGGCGGCCGCGCTCCCATTGCAAGCGGGCGACGACAATGTTGAACCAGGCGCGGCGCCTGAACATATAGAGTGCGAACAATACGCCGACGAGGAAGAGCGTCACGGCGAAGACAATGAGCTCAAGCTTCGCTCTTTGGACCAGGGCCGGGTCGCCGCCGGTCAGCAGATCGAAAATCGACAGGACGGCGCTGAAAAAGGGAATGACGAAGCAAAGGCCGCCCAGAATTCGCGGCAGAGCGATCGCCGCCGGCTCGAAGGCGCGGCGCGCGGCCTCGACGTCGTGCTGATCCTGCACAAGACCATAGGGCGATTTCAGCCAGGCCGTCTGAGTGACGGCGAGCCGAGCGACCGAATGGACCGGCAAGGCCCAGAACAACGCCACGAGCATCGAGAAGAAAGCGGCGCGAGCGACCGGCGACAGATAATCCTGGATGAAATTGCCCTTCGCGCTCAGGGCGCCGATGCCGGAGAAATCTAAGAACAGATCGCGGGTCTGCGCGAGAAAAAGAAGCGCCAATCCGACGAGGACGCTTACGACGCTGACGCGGCACACCCACGCGACGCGTCCCCAGCGGCGCAGTCCATCCCAAGCGCGCTGCAGGCGCCGACAAAAAGATGGCGGCGGCGCGGAATCAGACGTAGGGATGGCGGCTTGACCTTGCGTCATGGCAGGCCCCACGCAAGCGCCGTAAGCTATCCCAATTCAGCGGCGCCGCGCCAGCAATATTGCCGCCGACTTCATCGTCGCCGCGGCTTCGTATGTTAGCGTCGCCGTAATCGACTGAAGGAACGGAGAGATCGTTTCATGCAATACCAGATTTCCGGCACGATCATGCAGACCGTGGCGATCGACCTTACGGCCGGCGAGACGATCTACAGCCAGACCAATACAATGGCGTGGATGAACGACGCCATTCAGATGGACACGCATACAGGCGGCGGCTTTCTCGCCGGCTTGAAGCGCAGCTTCGGCGGCGGCTCGTTCTTCATCACCGATTTCACCGCAACCGGGAATGGCCATGTCGCCTTCGCACCGCGCTTTCCCGGCACGATTTTCCCCGCGCAATTGCAGGCCGGCCAGTCGCTGATTTGCCGCAAGGAGACATTTCTTTGCGCGCAAAAATCGATTGCGCTGGAGCTTGCGTGGCAGAAGCGACTCGGCGCCGGCTTTTTCGGCGGCGACGGCTTCATCCTGCAGAAGGTGACCGGGCCTGGCGTCGTCGGGCTCGACCTTTCCGGTGAGGTGGTCGAGCGCGATCTTGGCCCCGGCGAACGATTGTTGGTCCATGCCGGCCATGTCGGCATATTCGAACCGAGCGTCAGCTTCGACATCCAGATGGTGCGCGGATTCAAAAACGTCCTTTTCGGCGGCGAAGGCCTGTTCCTCGCCACGCTCACCGGCCCCGGCCATGTCTGGCTGCAAAGCATGCCGATCATCAATCTCGCCGAGGAAATAGGCCGCTATCTGCCGAACAACGCCGGCAACGGAGCGTCCGCCAGCGCCGGCGGGGCGGCGGCGACGGGCGTAGCTCTCGGCGTCGCGGGGGGATTGCTGGGCGGCCTGCTCGGCGGCGACAAATAGGCCGCGACCGCCGCCGGCCGATCCGGCGGCGCAGAGCTGGAGCCTGCAATCTTGCCGACATTCGTACGCTGGACAAAAGGGCGGTTCTCGTCGCGCTTCTGCTGCTGGTTGTCGCGCTGCGCCTTCCTTCGCCTCAGCGCGACCTGGTGGGAGAGCGCCAACGCCCAGCCGCCGGCGGAGGGTCGCCCTTGTCGCAACGCCGAGCGGCGACATATTCATTCAGGAGCGAGGCCCGAAGACCGGCGCCCCTGTGCTGCTCGCGCATGGAACGGCGGCCTGGAGTCTGGGGCGGCAGGACAATGTGACCCCGCTTTCCCTGGGCCAGCGCCTGCAAAGCCTTCTACCGGGCGCGACGCTCGACATCATCAATGGCGTCGGTCACATCCCTCATATCGAAGACGAGCAGGCTTATCTGACCTTCCTGACGAAGAGGCTGAAGGACATGACGGCCCCGTAGGGCCCTCTTCTTGTACTACTACTGCAACTCGCAATCCGACCTGCGCCTCGTTTGCGTAAGCTGCGCTTTTCTGCAACCCTCCCAGTCCCTACGGAGCTTTGCTTGCCTCGCCCAAAGCCGACTCGCCGCGCCGAGACGCCCCGCTATCAGGAATTCACGGATATCCTCCGCCGTCTGGGCGCCCGCGGCCGCGACGTCTTGGAGATCGCCGGCAATCGGCATATTCTGACGACGATCCTCGCGCCCGAGCGCTTTGACGGTCGCCACGCCCGGCGCAAGGCCGCTTTTGGTCATATCCTTGCAGTCCCGTCCGGGTTGGCGGCGCATCGGCCTCGACACCGAGGCGCAGGTCTTGGCTCGTCAGATCGGCGATGTCGAAAAGCAAGGCGCTGAGTTCGAACATGCCTATGATTATTGATCTTTCGCCGGAGGCGCGGCGCATCTTCGCCGGCGCGATCACAGCGCTGCTCCTGTGGTTCGGCGGCATGGCGGCGCTGGTTCTCGTCATTGAGCCGCCCGCGGTGACCGCCGTCGGGCCGAGCGCCAAGCTTCTCGCCGCCGCCGCCGGGGCCAACGCCTCGTTGCTCGCCATCGGCAGAGGCTTCGTCACCGCCCGCGCCGATCAAGCCGGCCTCGCGCGCCGCCTCTATACCAGCGGCGCCTGGTTCGTCTGGCCGGCGTTGCCGGCAAGCTGCGGGCGGGCGAAGTAGGACGCGCGGCGCCTAGCCCTCCAAGCCTTATAAATTCGTCCAAAATACGATAGGGGAACGCCCCGTTTGGTCTTCGCCAAACCTGACACAAAACTTGGAATAGCGCCCTCAACAGGGCATGACGCCTATCGTCCAGATATCGACGGGCTGCGCGCGCTTTCCGTGTTGCTCGTTCTCGGATTTCACGCCTTCCCGCGGCTCGTCACCGGCGGCTTTGTCGGAGTCGACGTATTTTTCGTAATCTCGGGATACCTGATATCCGGGATTATTTTCTCCGAACTGGCGACGCGACAGACATTCGACCTTACCGACTTCTACTTTCGAAGAGTGCGACGACTCTTCCCCGCGCTGATTGTCGTGCTCATCGCGACACTTCTGGCCGGATGGCTGTTTCTCTTTCCAAGGGATCTGATACGGCTCGGTCGCCAGGCTGCGGCCGCGACGGCATTCGTCGCCAATCTGCATTTTTGGAAGCAGAGCGGATATTTCTCGCCAAACGCCAGCGACATTCCGCTCCTTCATCTGTGGTCACTGGGCGTCGAAGAACAATTCTATATATTTTGGCCTCCATTGCTCATGCTCCTTTGGCGGTGGCGGCGCGCCGG
>DASZFX010000162.1:0-2233 GCA_035939375.1 Roseiarcus sp. | reverse complement strand
ATCGGTGCGGCGATCTTTGGTCATTTGGGCGACCGGATCGGGCGCAAATCCACGCTGATCGCGACATTGCTGCTGATGGGCCTGGCGACCTTCCTCGTCGCCTTGGCGCCGACGTACGACTCGGTCGGCATCTGGGGCGCGGTGTTTCTGACCGCGCTGCGCTTTGCGCAAGGCGTCGGCGTCGGCGGCGAATGGGCCGGCGCGGTACTCTTGTCGATGGAATGGGCGCGCTCAAATGAAAATCGCGGCCTCCTCGCCGCCTGGCCGCAATTCGGCGTACCCTGCGGGTTGCTCCTTTCGAATATAGCCTTCCTGTTCTTCAGCTGGCTGGCCGGCGATCAGTTCCTGACTTGGGGCTGGCGGGCGCCGTTCGTCCTGTCGCTCGTCCTTGTCGCGGTGGGCCTTTGGATCCGGCTCGGCGTCTACGAGACGCCGGTCTTCGCGAAGCTGATGGCGGAGGATCGCGCGGAGAGGGCCCCGATCTCGGAGGTTATCCGCCAACGCTGGCGCGAAATCCTGTTGAGCGCTTTTGCGCGCATGGCCGAGCAGGCGCCCTTCTATATTTTCACCGCCTTTGTCATCACCTATGCGACCGGGCCTTTGAAGATCGACCGATCGTTTGTTTTTGCCTCGATCACGATCGCGGCCTGCGTCTCCCTCGTCTCAATTCCGCTCTTCGGCGCGATCTCCGACCGCATCGGTCGCAAACGGATGTATATGATCGGCGCGATCGCGACCGGCGCCTATGGCTTCGTCTATTTCGCCTTGCTCGACGCCGGCTCCTACGCGCTAGTCCTCCTTGCCATCGTCCTCTCGCTCATCCCGCATGATATGCTCTATGGACCGCAGGCAGCATTGATCGCCGAAAATTTCCCGCCGCGCTTGCGTTACAGCGGCGCGTCGCTCGGCTATCAACTGGCTTCGATCATCGCGGGCGGGCCGGCGCCGCTCATCGCAACCTTTCTCTACGGGCGGTTCGAATCCTCGACCGCCATCGCCATCTTCATCCTGGCCTGCGCCATCGTCACCCTGATCGCGACCGCGATGATGAAGGATTACACCGGCGCGGATATCGACGGCGAGGCGCGCTGACGGGCGATAGGTCAGCCGATGGGTCAGCCGATAGTCTTGCCGAGAAACTCGAGCGTGCGGGCGCGGGCGAGCGCCGCCGAAGGCGCGTCATAACTGGCGCGTTCGTCGCAATTGAAGCCGTGATCGGCGGGATAGATATAGACCGGCAGGTCGGGATGGCTCGCGGCGAATTCCTTCACGCGCGCGATCGGTATATGCGCGTCCTTCTCGCCGAAGTGCAGGATCGTCGGGACTTTGGCCGTATCGTCCTTGTAATCGAGTATCCGGCCGCCGTAGTAGCAGGCCGCGGCTGAAACGTCGGCAAGACGGCTCGCCGACAAATAGGCGAGAGAGCCGCCGAGGCAATAGCCGACGACGGCGACCTTGCCGCCCTCCTTGGCGACTGGAACGGCGGCGGCGACGTCGATCATCATCTTTTGGTTGTCGACCTTGCCGATCAGCGCCATCGCGGTTTGGCGGTCCGTACCTTCATAGCCGAGATCGACGCCCTTCTGGACCCGATCGAAAAGCGCGGGCGCGATCGCCAGATAACCCTCGGCGGCGAAGAAATCCGCAACCGCGCGGATGTGATGATTGACGCCGAAAATCTCCTGGATCACGACAATGCCGCCGCGCCGACGCCCGGCAGGATCGGCGCGCCACGCGCCGATCTCGACGCCGTCGCTCGCTTTCAAGGTGACGAACCGGCCCATTCTCAAATCCTTCCTTCGTATCGATCGGTAAGAATCTACGCCGCCGCTGTCCCGGCGCGCGCCGAGCGCTCGGCAATCCAGATGCCGGCGACGACAAGGCAAAGCGCGGCGGCGTGATAGAGCGCGAAAGGCTCGCCGAGGATCGCGACGGCGAGGAGAGCGCCGAAGATCGGCACGAGATTGACGAAAACGCCGGCCCGGGCGGGCCCGCTCAATTGCACGCCGCGAATGAAAAAAATCTGCGCGATGAGCGAAGGGAACAAGGCGACATAGGCGAGCGTCGCCAGACCCTTTGCGCTCGGCCAAAAGAACGATCCTTCGGCGACTTCGATCGCCAGGAGAGGCGCCGAGGAGACGAAGGCGACGACCGCCAGCGCCGTAAAGAGGCCGATGCTCGACACCGCCGGGCGCTGGCGCAGGAGAAGCGCATAGCCGGCGTAGAGGCAGGA
>DASZFX010000161.1:0-9068 GCA_035939375.1 Roseiarcus sp. | reverse complement strand
AAGCGCGAAGGCGCAACGTGTTCGGATGGCGCTTCGGCTGGGCGAGCCTGTCGAAGCGGATCGCGGTATCCGGATCGAAGTCGATCGCGCGCCTGCCGGCGAGGCGCAGGCTCTTCGTCGCCCGCGTATTGGCGACGATGTGGTCCGCTGCGTCGGGATCGATGGTCGCCGGCTTTTCGCCGGAAAGACCAAGGACCAAAGCCTTATCGACCGCGTGGCCCTTGCCGGTGAAGGCGAGCGAGCCATAGAGATCGACGACGACGCTGTCCGTTTGCGGGAAAACCCCTCTGCCTTCGAGCGCTTCGACGAACGCCGCCGCCGCCTTCATCGGCCCGACCGTATGCGACGAGGACGGCCCGATGCCGATCTTGAACAATTCGAAGACGCTGATCATCGCTTTCTCCGACGCCTACCGACTGACCAGAAGCGCGGCCCCGACTAAGATCGAATGCCGAAGTACCTTGATGTCAGCGGATTGCCCTCACCCCATCCTCTCCCGCACGCGGGCGAGGGGCGCCTCGCGCGCTGTATGAGAGCCTCAGGCTTCCGCGACGGCGAAGCGTCCCTTCTCCCGCTCGCGGGAAGAAGGCGGCCGCGAACGGCCGGATGAGGGTTGCCCTTTAGCACAATTCCTGATCCGCCGCCGCCTGCGCCAGTATATCGACGACATAAGGCGAAAAGGAACGCGCGAATTCCAGCCAGAAGCGCTCCGCGCCGCGGCGCCAAAGCAATATGTCGGCCTTGACCAGCAAGGTGCGCGTCGCCATGCCGATTGGAAAAGCGGCGGAAGCAAGATCGAGCGGAACGCCGGCGTTGAGGAGGCGCGGCGCGCCGGGGCCGACGACTTCGAGCGCCGCCTGGCGGTGCGAAACATCGACGAGGCCGTGAGGAATGCCGGCGAGCGCTGTTTCGAGCTTCTCGGTGAGGGCCAGGGGCTCGGCCTCTTCCGCGATCAGAAGCCATTCATCCGGGCTTTGCCAGATCGCGGCGCGCCGGTCCTTCTCAACGGCTCTCAGGGGCTCGAGGGGCGGCGCCGGCCCAAAGGCGGCGGCGGCGCGCGCCGCATCCTCGCGGCCGCGCAGGATGAGCCGCGTTGCCGGCTTGGCGAAGACGACCTCGGCACGCGCGTTGCGCGGGGCGACAAGGCGCGCGAGAGGAGAACGGCGCAGGGCGTCAGGCATCGAGGCGCTTGCCCTCCTTGTCATAGAAGATCGGCTCGACAATCTGCGCGGCCCTTGTTCCGTCCATCGTCGTCACGTGAACGCGCGCGCCCATCCGGCCGCGCCCGCCGGCGACGAGCGCCATGGCGAAGCCGCGCTGCAGCGTCGGGCTCCAATAAGCGGAAGTGACATGGCCGAGCGCGGGCGAGCCGACCGCGGGCGTCGCTTCGGCGACGATCTGCGCGCCTTCGTCGAGCTTGAGTTCGGTGTCCTCCGGCAAAAGGCCGACGAGCTGTTTGCGGCCTCCGCGCGTCAAATCCGCCATGAGGAGCGAGCGCTTGCCGATGAAGTCCGGCTTGTTCTTGGCGACCATTTTGGCCATGCCGAGGTCGTCGGGCGTCACTGTCCCGTCGGTCTCCTGGCCGACGACGATGAAGCCCTTTTCGGCGCGCAGGATCAACAATGTGTCGAGGCCATAGACGACGCAATCGACCTTTCTTCCCTCCGCCCAGATCGACTCCCAGATCGCGCGGCCGAAATCGGCAGGCACGTTGACCTCGAAGCCGAGCTCGCCGGTGAAGCTGACGCGCGCGAGGCGCGTCGGAACGCCGCAAATGCGGCCCTCGCGCATGCTCAAATGCGGCATGGCGCCCGGCGAAATGTCGATCCCTTCGACAAGCGGCTCGAGCATCTTGCGCGTCATCGGCCCGTTGATGGCGATCGTCGCCCATTGCTCGGTGACCGGCGTGAACCAGACGTTGAGATCGGGCCATTCGGTCTGGATGAAGTCCTCCATCTGGGCGATGACGCGGGCGACGCCGACGCTGGTCGTCGTGACAAGGAAGCGATCGGCGGCGAGACGCGCGACGACGCCGTCGTCCATCACGAAACCCGTTTCGGTCAGCATCAGGCCATAGCGGCAGCGCCCGACCGCGAGCTTGTCGAAGGCGTTGACATAGAGGCGGTTCAGGAATTCGACGGCGTCGGGGCCGGTGACTTCAAGTTTGCCGAGCGTCGAGGCGTCCATCATTCCGGCGCGCTGGCGAGTCCCCAGGCATTCGCGAATATGGGTCTGGCGCAGGGTTTCGCCGGCGAGCCTAAAGTACGACGCGCGTTTCCACAGGCCGGCTTCTTCGAATGTCGCGCCATGCTCCTCGGCCCAATCGTGCAACGGCGTCTTGCGGATGGGATCGAAGAGCGCGCGCCGCGACACATGGGCGAAGGCGGCAAATGTCACCGGCGTATAGGGCAGGCGGAACGTGGTGAGGCCGACCTCTGGGATCGTCTTGCCGAGCGCTTCGGAGGCGATGGCGAGGGCGTTCATATTGGAGGTCTTGCCTTGATCGGTCGCCATGCCGGTCGTGGTGTAACGCTTGACATGTTCGATCGACCGCATGCCCTCGCGTGTCGCCAGCGCGAGGTCGCGGACGGTGACGTCGTTCTGAAAATCGACAAAGGCCTTGGCGCCGTCGCCTGCGCCCGTTGCGCGGCCCAGCGCGCCGCCGGCGGCGTCGGGAGCGCCTTCGACGGCAAAATGCGGCGCGCTTGCCCCGAACGCCGCCGCGCCGGCCTCGGCGCCGTCCTCAAGCGCCGCGGCGAGGGAAAAGACGCCGCGGCAGGCCCCTGCCGAGCGCTCGTCCTGAGCCGAGGCCCCTGGCAGGAACATCTGCATTGCTTCGTCAAAGGCGAGCTTGCCGCGCGATTGCGAAAAGAGATGCACGTTCGGCGTCCAGCCGCCGCTCATCGCGACGAGGTCGCAGGCGATGCTTTCCTCGCCGCCCGAGCCCTTGGCCACCAAGGCTCGAGCGACGCGAAACTTGCCGTCCGTTCCGGCAATTCTGGCGCCCGTTTCGATACGTACGCCCGCTTTGCGCGCGGCTTGCGGCCATTCGCCATCCGCTTCCTCGCGCAAGTCTGCGATCAGCGCAACATCGACGCCGGCCTCCGCCAGCGCCAAGGCGGCGCGATAGGCCGAATCATGCGCGGTCGCGATCAGCGCTCGCGAGCCCGGCTTGACGCCATAGCGCAGCAGGTACGTTCGCGCCGCTTCGGCGAGCATGATCCCCGGCCGGTCGTTGTTGGCGAAGACGATGGGACGTTCGTGCGCGCCGGTCGACAAGACGACGCGTTTGGCGCGCACCTGCCACAGGCGTTCGCGCGGTAAACGTGAATCCGGCCCGGCGAGGTGATCGCTCAGTCGCTCGAGGCCGGCGAGGAAATTCTGCGCGTAATAGCCGAAGATTTGCGTGCGCGCCGCGAGCGTCACCTTGGGCGAAGCGCGAAGCTCGGCAAGCGTCGCGGCAAGCCACGCGGCGGCGCTCGCCCCATCGATTTGCGCTTTGGTCTCTGCGAGCAGCGAGCCGCCCATTTCGGCTTGCTCGTCAAAAAGCATGACGCGGGCGCCGCCGCGCGCCGCGGTCAACGCGGCGGCAAGGCCCGCAGGACCCGCGCCGACAACCGCGACGTCGCAATGAGCGTAGAGATTGGCGTAGCGATCGGCGTCCCTCGCCGTCGGCGCGCGGCCAAGGCCGGCGGCCCGGCGGATCAGCGGTTCATAGAGGCTCTTCCAGGCCGCGGACGGCCGCATGAAAGTTTTGTAGTAAAAGCCGGCCGGAAAGAGCGGCGCGAACCAGCCGTTGATCGCCTGGAGATCGCGCCTCAGGGACGGCCAATTGTTTTGGCTCGTCGCCCGCAATCCCTCGTAAAGCTCGACCTGGGTCGCGCGAAGGTTCGGCGTGAAGCGGCTTTCGCTGGCGCCGACCCCGACGAGGGCGTTGGGCTCCTCGGCGCCGCTCGCGAAAATCCCACGCGGGCGGTGATACTTGAACGAACGACCGACGAGATGGACGCCATTGGCGAGAAGCGCGGAAGCGAGCGTATCGCCGGCAAGCCCTACATAGCGCACGCCATCGAAGGCGAACTCGATCGGCTTGCCGCGATCGACGCGCCCGCCCGAAGCGGTGCGGAAAGCCCCGGTCATTCGGAAGCCTTCCGCGTCCGCGCTCTTCCGCCGCGGGGTCCCTTGCGGAGTAAAAGAGCAGCGCACAACGCGGCGGGAGGCCGCAACGCGCCCCCTCTCCCGGCTGTGGGCGAGGGTCGGGGTGAGAGCGACGTGCGACGATCAGCGCAATCCGTCGCGACGAGGCTTGCTTGCAGAACCGCGTTAGAGTTCCTATTTTGTCTTGAGAATCCGCCCTTTTGACCGGAGTTGGTCCGTTGTTCATCCAGACCGAAGTCACGCCGAATCCCGCGACGCTGAAGTTCCTGCCTGGCCGGCCGGTGATGGCGGAAGGCACGTTCGAGGCCCGGGATGTCGCCGAAGCCGAGCGTTCGCCGCTGGCCAAGGCCCTGATGCAGGTGCCGGGGGTGAGCGGCGTCTTTTTCGCGCCGGACTTCATTTCCGTCACCAAAAACGACGGCGAATGGCAGCATCTGAGGCCGGCGATCCTTGGCGTGGTGACGGAATTCTACCTCTCCGGCGAACCGATCATCGAGGGGCCGGCCGAGACGGTCGAAGCCTCCGCCGAATTCTTCGACCCCAAGGACGCCGAGACTGTCGAGACGATCAAGGAATTGATCGAAACGCGCGTCCGCCCGGCGGTGGCGGGCGATGGCGGCGACATCACTTTCAAGGGCTATCGCGATGGCGTCGTCTACCTCAACATGAAGGGCGCCTGTTCGGGCTGCCCCTCCTCGACCGCGACGCTCAAGCACGGCATTCAAAACCTGTTCCGACATTTCCTGCCCGAAGTCCGCGCGATTGAGCAAATCTGACCTGTAAAGGGCGAGCGGCGCGGCGCAAGCGATTTTTCCGTTTGCGGGCGCGCCAATGAAAGATGCTTTGCAATCAGGCAAGGCGGCCCTCGCCGGACTCGGCGAGGGCGCGAAGGCCTTCGCGAAAAGTCGGGTAAAGCGGCTCGAAACCGAGTTCGCGCTTCAATTTGGCGTTTGAGACGCGCCTGTTTTCCTCATAGAAGCTCCGCGCCAGCGGACTGAGCTGCGCCCGCTCGAAAGGGATTTCCGGCGGGGGCGGCATATCGAGCAGTTGGGCGGCGAAGGCGAGGACGTCCTCCGGCGGCGCCGGTTCGTCATCGGCGACGTTCCAGATTTCTTGCCAGTTTCCCCGCCGCTCGCCCGCCTCTATCGCAAGACCAATCGCCTGCGCGATATCGTCGACATGAACGCGATTGAAAACTTGGCCGCGTTTGACGATGCGCCGCGCGACGCCGTCGCGAAGATTGACCAGCGCATTGCGCCCCGGCCCATAGATGCCGGCCAGTCTCAGAATATGGACGGGCGCGCCGATCGTTCGTCCGAGCCCGCGCCAGTCTTCTTCTGCGGCGAGGCGCGCGCGGCTGCGCGCCGATACTGGCCGCGTCACGCTTCCCTCATCGACCCAATCGCCTTGGCAGTCGCCATAGACGCCCACCGTCGAGAGATAGACGATCGCGCGCCAATGTGAGCCGGCGATTGCCGGCGCAAAATGCGCGAGCGCGGGATCGCCGTTCTCTCCTGGCGCGATCGAAGCGAGCAAAATGTCGCTCTCTCCCAGACGCGCCGGAATGGTTGGATCTGCATGTGCGCCGTCGAACGCGAGAATCTCGAAACGCGCGCCCGCAGCTTTGGCCCTCTCCGGCGCGCGGGTTGTTCCGACAATCCTTTCGCCCATAAAACGAGCGGCGAAACGCCGGGCGCTGTAACCCAAGCCAAAGACGAAAAGCTTCAAGGCCGCTTCCCGCCGACCGCTTCAGCCAGCGCGCGGCCGTAGAGCAGCAGGCACGGTCCGCTCGGCGCAGCCGCCGCGACTTTTTCCGGCATGTCGGCGAGCGCGCCCGCCAGCCGGCGCTCGTCGATCCGGCTCGCGTTTTCGACCATTACCGCGGGCGTCGATGGGTCGAGCCCTTCTGCGATCAGCCTCTGAACCAGGATCGGCAACGTCTTGACTCCCATATAGACGGCGGTCGTGGCGTCGCTCGCGCAAAGCGCCGGCCAGTCGAGTCCATCCGGCAAGAGGCCGTCGCTGCCATGCGCGGTGACGAATTGCACGCGTCGCGCCTTTTCGCGCTCGCTGAGCGAGACGCCGAGCGAAGCGGCGGCGGCGAAAGCGGCGGTGACGCCGGGGATGATCGAGCAAGGGATTCCGGCTGCGCGCGCCGCCGCAATCTCCTCGTTGCCGCGCCCGAAAATCGCTGGATCGCCGCCCTTCAGCCGTACGACTTTCTTGCCTTCGCGACAAAGCGAAACGATGAGCTTGGAGATGTCGTCTTGCCCCACCGAGGGCCCATGACCGCGCTTGCCGACATCGACACGCCGCGCCTCGCGTCGCGCGAGATCAAGGACCGCGGACGAGACAAGATCGTCGAAAAGGATCACGTCGGCCGATTGCAGGGCGCGCACCGCCTTTAAGGTCAAGAGTTCGGAGTCGCCCGGCCCCGCCCCGACCAGGATCGCCTCGCCCTGCGCGGCCGTCGCAGCGTCCTCGCGCGTCGCTGCGATCAATGCCACGCGGTCCGCTTCATTGGGCGGGCGATCGGCATTAGCCAAGGCCAGCGCCGTGAAGCGCTCCCAAAAGGCGCGGCGGCGACGAAAGCTCGTCCCAAGCGCCTGAACCTGGCCGCGCCACGCCTTGGCCGCCTCGGCCCAGGCCGCGAAGCCTTGCGGCATCAAGGCTTCGAGCCGGGCCCGCAAAGCCTGGCCGAAAACCGGCGCGGCGCCGTCGGTGGAAACACCGATCACCAGGGGCGAGCGGTTGACGATCGCGCCAAAGGAGAAATCGCAGAATTCCGGCTGATCGATCACGTTGACCGGCGCTCCGGCGGCCTGTGCGGCGGCGCGAAAGGCGCGGCGCTCAGCGGGATCGGCGAGATCGCCGACCGCTATCGCAGCGCCCGAGAGATCGCCGGGCCGCCAGCCCCGCAGTTCGATGCGGATCAGGCGCTGCCGAGCGGCGATCTCGATCATTTGATGGGAAAGGTCGGCGGCGAAGACCTCGACTTCAGCGCCCGCGGCGGCGAGAAGCTCACTCTTCCAGGCCGCCGCTTCCGACCCCCCGGCGACAACGACGCGTTTGCCGGCGAGCTTGAAGAAGACCGGCAGGGTCGCGAGCGGGGCGATGGCGTCGAGCCTCCGCTCGCTGGGCGGGCGGCGTTTGGTCTCGTGATCGCAACGGGAGGCGGCGTCTGCGCCCGTGCTGGGCATGATCGTCCTTTAAAAACCGTCAGACCCCAGGCGGTCCTCCCTTCCGCGTGCATCGGCTTTGCCGCAACGCGCCTTCAAACGCCCAAGGAAGCCGTTTATACCACGGGCCGATCGATCCTTGCCCGTCTTTTGCGGAGCGCCCGGGAGCGATGGCGAAGGAGACGTCTTTGGCGGACGAAAGCGCGATCATGCAAGCCCTTGCCGGCGTTGCGGGGCCGGACGGCAAAACCCCGTTGACCCAATCGGGCGCGATCGGCGGCCTCACCCAGCGCGACGGCAAAGTGTTTCTGTCGATCGCCGTCGATCCCGCCGAAGCGGAGCGCCTCGAGCCCATGCGTCTTGCCGCGGAGAAGGCGCTGCAAGCAACGCCCGGCGTCGCCAGCGCGCTCGTGACCCTTACCGCCGAGCGCACGCCGGGCGCGCCCGTTCAACCCGGCGCCAAACATGCCCATCCGCCGCGGCCGCGAACGCCCGAAAGCGTCGCTGGCGTCAAGAACATCGTCGCCATCGCGTCCGGTAAGGGCGGTGTGGGCAAATCGACCACCGCCGCCAATCTCGCCGTCGCCATGGCCAAGGAAGGCTGGCGCGTCGGCCTGCTCGACGCCGACGTCTTTGGTCCTTCGGCGCCGCGGCTCTTCGGCCTGAAAGAAAAACCGAAGGTCGACAAGTCCTTCATCGTGCCGCTCGAAGCCTATGGCGTGAAAGTGATTTCGATCGGCCTTCTCATCGAAGAGGACGCGCCGGTCGTCTGGCGCGGGCCGATGGTCATGTCGGCGATCACCCAATTGTTGCGCGAAGTCGCCTGGGGCGAACTCGATTGCCTGATCGTCGATATGCCGCCCGGCACGGGCGACGTACAATTGACGATGGCGCAGGGCGCGCCGCTCGCTGGCGCGATCATCGTCTCGACGCCGCAGGATCTGGCGCTGATCGACGCGCGGCGCGGCGTCGCCATGTTCGACAAGGTGAAGATTCCCGTTCTCGGTATAATCGAGAACATGAGCTACTTCATATGCCCGCATTGCGGGACGCGTAGCGACATATTCGCGCACGGCGGCGCCCGGCGCGAGGCCGAGAAGCGCGGCGTACCCTTCCTTGGCGAAGTGCCGCTCGATATGGCGATCCGCGAGACCTCCGACGACGGCACGCCGATCGTCGCCGCCGAGCCTGGCGGCGCGCATGCCGAAAGCTATCGCGCGATTGCAAGAAGCGTCATCGCGGCGCTCGAAGGCAAGCCGCAGCGCGCCGCGCCGAAAATCGTGATCGGGTGAGGCGGCGTTATGGATGAGCGCAAGCCGGAGCCGTGGCCGACCGAAATCCGCCTGACCGACGAAGGTCGGTTGCTGACGATCGCCTTCGACTCGGGCGAGAGCTTTGCGCTTCCCAGCCCCTATTTGCGCAAGATGACCCCGAGCGTCGAAGCCAAACGCCTCTCCGACGCCGAGCGCGAAAAGCTCGTCGGCGGCCGGCCGGCGCGCATCATGGCGATCGAGGCGGTCGGCAATTACGCCATCCGCCCGACCTTCGACGACGGCCATTCGACCGGCATATTCAGTTGGACCTATCTCGCCGAACTCGGTCGCAAGGCGAAGGGGCGCGACTAAACCGCCCGGCGCCCCCCCTGTGGCGAACCCGGCTTGGGGGGTGACACAAACCAAGCGCTAGGGGTAGCGTCGTCTAGTTCTCAGGATTCCGGATGTGGAAGCAGAC
>DASZFX010000160.1:0-1932 GCA_035939375.1 Roseiarcus sp. | reverse complement strand
AGCCATCCGCTCAGCTCAACGTCGGAACGGAGCTCCGCGCCCGGCGCGAGCTCCTCGCCAAGCACGTCCGCGAAGGCCTTTTGCGCCATGACCTCGCGCAACATCCTGACCCCGGCGATCGTCGTTTGCTTGTCGAATTCCGTGCTGAGATAATTGGCGAATATCAACGGGGGATCTTCGGCCCTGGCGGAGCGCAACCGAATCTCGCCGCGGCTTTCGGGATTGACCGGCCCGACACGTATCGTCACGCCGTGATTGTCCTCGATTCTCGCTTTGCTCAAGAATTTCGGCCAATGAAGATTGGCAGTTTCCTCCAGAGCCGGCATGAAATGCGCTTGAATATCTGGCGATTCCAAGCCGGGACGCGATTTGAGAAATGCGCCGCCCTCATAGGGAAAAGTGGTGGCGACGCCCCGGCCGAACAGAAATCCGCTAAGGATCGCCGAAGCCAGACGATCGATGCGCAAGTCGCTGTAAAGCGTCATAGGCTTGGTGATTTCATAGATCAGGCAAACATCCACATGGTCCTGCAGATTCCTGCCGACGCCCGGCAGATGATGGACGGTCTCAATCCCGTGCGTAGCGAGTTCGCCAGCGTCGCCAACGCCTGACAGCATCAGAATCTGGGGCGAATTGATCGCCCCGGCCGACAGGATGATCTCGCGCCTCACCCGCGCCCGGCGCTTTTGCCCGTTCTTCACGTAGTCGACGGCGACGGCTTGGCGGCCTTCGAAAACAATTTTCTGGGTCAGCGCTTGAGTGGCAACAGCGAGGTTCGGGCGACCAAGGATCGGGCGCAAAAAGGCCTTGGACGTACTGCAGCGCCGGCCGTTGCGGATCGTAAAGTCGTAACGTCCGAATCCTTCTTGTTTCGCGCCATTGAAGTCGTCGTTGACAGGATAGCCGGCTTGCCTGCCGGCTTCGATGAAAACGTCGAAGAGCGGGTTCTTGCCACGCGCGCGGCAGACAGTCAGCGGCCCGGTCTCGCCGTGAAAGGCGTCGCGGCGCTCGACGTGGCCCTCCGACCGACGGAAATAGGGCAACACCTCCTCGTAACTCCAGCCGGGTAGCCCCAATTGCGACCAGCGGTCGTAGTCGCGGCGGTTGCCACGCACATAGATCATGCCGTTGATCGTCGAAGAGCCGCCAAGCGCCTTGCCCCGCGGCCAATAGATGCGCCGACCGTCGAGCTCCGCCTCCGGCTCGGTCTCGTAGTGCCAATTGTAGATGCGTGAATGCATCAGCTTGCCCATCAACATGGGCAATTGCACCAGGGGATGACGGTCGCGGGCCCCCGCTTCGATCAACAGAACCGAGCATTCCGGGTCGCCAGAGAGGCGATTGGCGAGAACACAGCCGGCCGAGCCGGCGCCAATGACGACATAGTCGTAGGCGTCCTTTTCCGCCATCGCCGCTACCATGAAACGGCGCTCGCGCCCAAGGCCGCGAGGTTGCGGTTTGCGAGCGTGAAGGGATTGGGCGCGGCGAGGACCTCGTCGCCGCGCGCAGGATGCTCCCGCAAGATGCAGGCGACGTTTCCCGTCGGGCGTTCGTATTCGGCGGTCGGCGCGACGCCGGCTGCCGCGAGCGCCTCCGCCGCCTGGGCGCCGAACCCCATGAAGACGATTGGCGTTCCGCGCTCAGCAAGGTGGCGCAGCACGGCGACGATGAAAGGCCGCCATAAGGGCAAGTGTCCACGCAGCTGATGAGGGTCGCCCGCGACCTCGAAACGGCTGAGCGTCAGCGCCGTATTGAGGAGAAGCACGCCCTGACCGGTCCAGCGATCGGCAATTTCGGCCGCCGGCTCGAGCGCGAATGCGCCCGCCTCGATCTCGGCCCGCAGACGCCGCCATTCGGCGATCGAGCGCGCGTAGGATTGATCGCCCGATCGCGCCGCCGCGATCAGCAGCATGAAGGTCCGGACGCTGACCG
>DASZFX010000159.1:0-6170 GCA_035939375.1 Roseiarcus sp. | reverse complement strand
CGCGGCTGGACGCCCTATGACGTGCTGACCAAGGCGCTTGTCGAGGGCATGCGCATCGTCGGCATCGATTTTCGCGACGGCATTCTCTTTGTGCCGGAAGTGCTGATGTCGGCCAATGCGATGAAGGCGGGCATGGCCATCCTTCGCCCGCTGCTCATCGAGACCGGCGCCCCCAAGATGGGCAAAATGGTGATCGGCACGGTCAAGGGCGACATCCACGACATCGGCAAGAACCTCGTCTGCATGATGATGGAAGGCGCCGGTTTCGAAGTCTTCGACATCGGCATCAACAACGGCGTCGAAAAATATCTCGAAGCCATCGAGAAGCATCAGCCGGATATCCTCGGCATGTCCGCGCTGCTGACCACTACCATGCCCTATATGAAGGTGGTGATCGATACGATGAAGGAGAAGGGAATCCGCAGCGACTATATCGTGCTGGTCGGTGGCGCTCCGCTCAATGAATCCTTCGCGGAGGCGGTTGGCGCCGACGCCTATTGCCGCGACGCGGCGGTGGCGGTCGAGACCGCAAAGACGCTGCTCGCCCGGCGCCAAGGCTCGGCGCAGGCGCACGCGATGTCGTGAGGGCGGCTCTTCGCAGCCAGACGAAACGTCCAAAGTCGGAAGATCGCCCGGTTCGGACGCTTTGGAGCCTCTTCGAAGCGGAGTTTGTCGGAAAATCAAAAATCAATGTCGCTTGGGCTCAAGACCCTGAGGCCGTAGGCGGGGAAAGTCGCCCTTGGACCAAGGTTCTACGAGCGAAGCTCCCTCAAGGAGGCGAGGGGGAAGCGAGGTCGGGACGCAGGTGAGCGAAGACGTCGGCGCCAAAGGTACACCCAAGTGCGCTCGCCGCGTGCTCGTCATCGCCTGCGGCGCGTTGGCGCGGGAGATCGTTTCTCTTCAGCGCGGCCCGCTGGGTCATATAGACGTGACCTGCCTGCCGGCTGAATTGCACAATCGTCCCGAGCGGATCCCGGGCGAAATGCGCCGCAAGATCGCCGAGAACCGCGACCGCTACGACGACATCCTCTGCCTCTATGGCGATTGCGGCACGGGCGGCGAACTCGACCGCGTGCTGGCGGACGAGGGGATCCAACGCATCGAGGGCGCGCATTGCTACGAATTCTTCGCCGGCGCGTCCGATTTCTCCGCCATGATGGAGGACGAGCCCGGAACGTACTTCCTCACCGATTTTCTCGTCCGCCATTTCGAGCGGCTGGTCATCAAGGGCCTCGGGCTCGACCGCTTCCCGCAATTGCGCGACGATTATTTCCGGAATTATCGCCGCCTCGTCTATCTGGCGCAGTTCGAGGATGACGACCTCACCGCCAAAGCCAAGGCTGCCGCCGAGCGGCTCAATCTTTCCTTCGAGCGCCGCTTCACGGGGCTCGGCGCCATGGCGCGATTTCTCGCCGATCACGCGGCGCCGGACACTCAATGAGCGCGCCATGGCCAATCTGACCGTCCTTTTTTGGCGCGACATCCCGAGCCAAGTGGTGGTCAAGGCCGGCCGCGCCGCGGCCAAGCGCGAGTTGCCGGAGCGTTTCATCAAGGCGATCGACGCTGCCGCGATGCGCTCTGGCGCGAGCGGGACCGACGAATATCTCGCCGCTTGGCGGCGCGGCGAACCGACGCCTTGCGGCGATGACCTCGAGGCGGAGGCGGACCGCGCCGCCGCGCGGCTCGAGGCCGAATACGATAATTCCCGTCTCGCCAAGCTTGCGGCGCAAGACGGACGCGAGGTTTGAACCCGTGCCGTCGGCGCCTTTCGCATTCGAGCCCCGCGGCAAGCGGCCGCCACAGGCGAACAGCCTCCGGCTGCGCTTCTGGAGCGTGCGCCATGCCGGCTTGCTCGAGCGCGTCTATGACGGGCTGCAACGTCTCGTCGTCGCCGCCGCGCCGCTTTTGGCGCGTCTCGGCCATCGGCGCCTCGAAAGGTCGATGGCCTTCGCCGAGCGCAAGCTCAAGGGCGCGCTGTTCGACTGCCGCATGTGCGGCGATTGCATTCTTTCCTCGACCGGCATGTCCTGTCCGATGAACTGCCCGAAGTCGTTGCGCAACGGCCCATGCGGCGGCGTTCGCGCCGACGGCGGCTGCGAAGTCTATCCCGACATGCCTTGCGTCTGGGTCAAGGCTTACGAGGGTAGCCGCTTGATGCGCGGGGGGGCGGCGATCAACGTTGTGCAGCCACCGATCGATCACCGCCTCAAGGGTTCGTCGGCCTGGCTGAGGGTCGCCGCGCGCGCCGAAAGGGGCGCGCCATGATCGAACCGCATCCTCACGATATCGGCCTCGATCCCGGCGCGCCGCTCGTCGACCTGCCCGGCCATTCTTCGCGCGGGCGGCTCGAACGGGTGCTCCGTCGCGGCGAATTCGCCATCACCGCGGAGCTCAATCCGCCGGATTCCGCCAACCCCGAGGACGTCTACGAACGCGCGCAGATTTTCGAGGGCTGGGTCGACGGGATCAACGCCACCGACGGCTCCGGCGCGCACTGCCATATGTCGAGCGTCGCCATTTGCGCTTTGTTGACGCGGGTCGGCTATTCGCCGGTGCTGCAGATTTCCTGCCGCGACTACAATCGCATCGCGATCCAGGGCAATGTGCTCGGTGCGGCGGCGCTGCAAGTCGGCAATATCCTCTGCCTTACCGGCGATGGCGTGCAGTGTGGCGATCATCCCGAGGCCAAGCCCGTCTTCGATCTCGACTCCATCGCCCTGCTCAGCGTCATCAGGCGCATGCGCGATGAAGGAAAATACCTTTCCGGCCGTCCGATTGCGACGCCGCCGCGCGTCTTCATCGGCGCGGCCGAAAATCCCTTCGCGCCGCCTTACGATTTCAGACCCGTGCGCCTCGCCAAGAAAATCGCCGCCGGCGCGCAATTCATCCAGACGCAATATTGTTTCGACCTCGCGCTGATGAAGCGGTTCATGACGAAAGTCTGCGACATGGGGCTTGACCGGACATGCTTCATCCTCGCCGGGGTCGGGCCGCTCGCCTCGGCGCGCACCGCGCGCTGGATGAGCGCCAATGTTCCCGGCGTGCATATCCCCGAAAGCGTCGTCAAGCGCCTCGAAGGCGCCAAGGACCAGAAGGCCGAGGGCAAACGCATCTGCATCGAGATGATCCAGGCCCTGCACGAAATGAGGGGTGTTTCCGGGGTCCATGTCATGGCCTACAGGCAGGAGCAATATGTCTCGGAGATCGTCCATGAATCCGGCGTTTTGCGCGGTCGCGCGCCATGGCGACGCGATTTCATTCCAAAGATGCAGGCGGTCGAGAGCCTCGGCGCGTGACCGGCGTCGCCATCTCATGAAGCCAGCGAGGGCGGGGGATACCAAGAAGCTATGACCGAGACACGCATTTCTTCCGACAAGCGCGAAGTCATCATCGGCTTCGAGAGGCGCTTCGTGATGATCGGCGAACGCATCAACCCGACCGGGCGCAAATTGCTCGCCGCGGAAATGGCGGCGGGCGACTATAGTCGCGTCGTCGCCGACGCGCTTGCGCAAGTCGAGGCGGGCGCGCAAATGCTCGACGTCAACGCCGGCATTCCGATGGCGGACGAACCGCGCATCCTCGCTGAATGCGTCAAGCTGGTGCAGGACACGGTCTCCGTGCCGTTGTCGATCGACAGCTCCATCGTGGAGGCGCTCGAGGCCGGCCTTGCGGTTTACAAGGGACGTCCCCTCGTCAATTCAGTGACCGGCGAAGAAGAGCGGCTCGAGCGCGTGCTGCCGCTGATCAAGAAATACGATGCGGCGGTGATCGCCATCTCCAACGACGAGACGGGCATATCCGAAGACCCCGACGTTCGCTTCGCCGTCGCCAAGAAAATCGTCGAACGCGCGGCCGATCATGGCGTCAAACGGCAGGACGTTGTCGTCGATCCGCTGGTCATGCCGGTCGGAGCGATCAATGACGCCGGCGCCAAGCTCACTCATCTGTTGCGCCGCCTGCGCGAAGAATTGAAAGTCAACACTTCATGCGGCGCGTCGAATTTTTCCTTCGGCCTGCCCAACCGGCGCGGCCTCGGCGCCTCCTTCATGCCGATGATGATCGGCGCGGGTTTGACGTCGGCGATCATGAATCCGCTTCACGCCGAGGACATTCAGGCGATCCTGGGGGCTGACGTGGTCATGGGCCATGATCCCAATTGCGCTGCCTGGATTCGCAAGTATCGGGAACCGCCGCCGGAGGGCGAACAGGCGGCCGACGGGCGCGGCCGTCGCGAAGGGCGCCGGCGCGCGCGGGAGTAGAATTTGAGCGATCATCTCGTTGTCTTCACGCCGTCGGGCAAGCGCGAGCGGTTGCCTGAGGGCGCGAGCGTGTTGGAGGCGGCGCGCCGCCTCGGCGTCGATCTCGATTCGGTTTGCGGCGGGCGAGGTATTTGCGGGCGCTGTCAGATCGAAGTGGCGAGCGGTCATTTCGCCAAGCACGGGGTCGCCTCCGCGCCCGGTCACGTCACGCCCTGGAACAGCGTCGAACAGCGCTATGTCGACAAGCGCGGGGCCTTGGCGCCGGGACGCCGGCTCGGCTGCCAGGCGAAAATCTGCGGCGATCTCGTCATCGACGTGCCGCCGGATTCGCAAGTGCACCGTCAGCTCGTGCGCAAGCGCGCCGAAGCCCATCCGATCGAGGTCGATCCGGTCGTGCGCCTCTATTATGTCGAGGTGCGCGCGCCCGACATGCACGATCCCTCGAGCGATCTGCGCCGGTTGCAATCGGCGCTGAAGAGCCAATGGTCCTTGGGCGAGACGAGCGCCGATCTCGCGGTGCTGCGCGGACTGCAGAAGACCTTGCGCGCCGACGATTGGAAGGCGACCGTGGCTCTGCGCAATGGTCGCGACATCGTCGCGGTCTATCCCGGCTTTTGCGATCGCGCCTTGGGCGTCGCCTTCGATATCGGCTCGACGACGATCGCCGCTCATCTCTGCGATCTCGCCAGCGGCGAGGTTCTCGCCTCCGCCGGCGCGATGAACCCGCAGATCCGCTTCGGCGAAGATCTGATGAGCCGCGTCTCCTATGTCATGATGAATCCTGGCGGCGACAAGGAATTGACGCAAAGCGTGCGCGCCGCGCTCGATGCGCTGATCGGCGACGTCGCGATGGAGGCGGGGGCGGAGCGTAGCGAGATCGTCGAGATCACGCTCGTCGGCAATCCGATCATGCACCATCTCGCGCTCGGCCTTGACCCGACCGAACTCGGCGGCGCGCCTTTCGCTCTGACCATCGACGGGGCGCAGGAGGCGCGCGCCGCGGAGCTTGGGCTCAATGTCGCGCCCGGCGCGTTCGTCTATTGCCTGCCTTGCATCGCCGGCCATGTCGGCGCCGACGCCGCCGGCGTCGTGCTTGCCGAAGGGCCTTATCTCAACGAGGAGCTGACGCTGCTGGTCGATGTCGGCACCAACGCCGAAATCGTCTTCGGCAATCGCGGCCGCTTGCTCGCCTGTTCCTCGCCGACGGGTCCCGCCTTCGAGGGGGCGCAAATCTCCTGCGGTCAGCGCGCGGCGCCTGGCGCAATCGAACGCGTGCGCATCGATCGGGCGAGCCTGGAGCCGCGCTTCAAGGTGATCGGCTGCGATCTGTGGTCCAACGACAGGGGCTTTGCCGAAGCGACGGCGACGATCGGCGTCACCGGCGTCTGCGGCTCGGGGATCATCGAGGCGATTGCCGAAATGTATCTTGCCGGGATCATTTCCGCGGACGGCGTCATCGACGGCGCGCTGGCCGAGAAGACGCCGCGCGTCGAACCGGTAGGCCGCACCTTCGCCTATCTGCTGAACGAAGGCTCGCCGCGTCTCATGATCTATCAGACCGACGTTCGCGCGATCCAACTCGCCAAGGCCGCGCTTTACGCGGGCGCCAAACTTTTGATCGAGCGTTTCGGCGTCGCCGCGCCGGAGCGCATCACGCTCGCCGGCGCCTTCGGCAGCCATATCGATCCGACCTATGCGATGGCGCTCGGTCTCATTCCCGATTGCGATCTTGCAAAGGTCGTCGCCGCCGGCAACGCGGCCGGCACCGGCGCGCGCATCGCCCTGCTCAACAGCGCGGCGCGGCGGGAGATCGAAGACGTCGTGCGGCGGGTCGACAAGATCGAGACGGCGATCGAGCCGCGGTTCCAGGAGCATTTCGTCGCCGCGATGGCGATTCCGAACAAGGTCGAC
>DASZFX010000158.1:0-5767 GCA_035939375.1 Roseiarcus sp. | reverse complement strand
TCGAGGGCGGCCGACGAACGTCTTGCAAATCTGCCGGACGATTTTTTGGCGATCGAAGGCCTCGAGGCCGCTGCGGCTGATGCCGGCGTTCCTTACGCGACCATTGCCGAAATGGTGACGATCGGAATTGCTTTCATGATTGCGAACAACCGAAGCGCAGAGCTTGGCGCCAAGCTTCCGCCATTCGCCGGAGGGACTGGCGCTCGCGGCTCGGATTCGAATTGACGAAGAGGCGAAAATGGCCGGCCTACCCAACGATGGCGAGATCAACTTCCTCGAAATGATCGTCGCCGCCGGCAGCGCAATCGGCGGCGCGCTCACCGCGGCTATTGGTCTCGTCTGGCGCCGCGCGGGACGCGAAGCGCGCATGATCGGCGAGATCAAGGCGCTTCGCGACCGCCTCGACGAGGCGGACAAGAGGCTCGACGCCTTCGAGCGGGAACAAAACCAGCGGCACGAAGCCCATATCCGGGCCATCGCCGCATTGCCGGACAAGGCCGACTTCCGGCATTTCCAAAATGAGGTGAACCAGCGCTTGGCGGAATTGAAAGACATTGTTATGAGGGTAGCGCGATGATCGGGCAGGGGGGCGGCGAGGCCGGGCTCTAAGCCTCCGCGGCGGCGTCGATCAGCCGCGCGCGCAGCTCTGGCGGTAGCCGGGCCGGGCGGTCGCCCTTCAAGGCGACGACGCTGACGAGCGCCGCGGCCATTCGCGTTTCGCCGCGCAATATTGTCTGTGAAAAATCGAACGAGGCGGCGCCCAATGTCGTCACTCGCGTTTCGATGGTCAGCATGTCGTCCATCGCCGCCGGCTTGAAAAAATCGATCGTCAACCGGTGAACGACGAAGACGACGGCGGCGTTTTTCGCCATCTCTTGTTGCTCCAAGCCGCGCGCCCGCAGCCATTCGGTGCGGCCGCGTTCGAGGAAACGCAGATAGGACGCGTGGTACACGCGACCGGTGAAGTCGGTGTCTTCGTAATAGACGCGCAGGGCCAGCCGATGGGCTTGGCTCTGCGCGCTCTTTGCGCGTACATTGTCGGTCGTCATGGCGGGAGCCTAGGCCAGATGCGCGCCGACGAGAAGGGCGCGGCGGCGAGGCCGCCTTTGACGCTTCTTCCCTGCGATGCTATCCGCGCCCGGCCATGCGCATCATCTTCATGGGCGCGCCCGCCTTCGCGACGCCGACGCTACTCGAAATCATCGGGCAGGGCCACGACGTCGCGGCCGTCTACACAAGAGCGCCGCGGCCTGCCGGGCGGCGCGGGCTCGAAATCACCAAGACGCCGGTTCATCTGATCGCCGAGCAACATTCGATTCCGGTTCTTACGCCGGCGAGTTTGCGCGACCCGGTCGAACAGGAGAGATTCAGCGCGCATCACGCCGATGTCGCCGTCGTCGTCGCCTATGGTCTGATTTTGCCGACGCCGATCCTGGCGGCGCCGAAGCACGGCTGCCTCAATCTGCACGCCTCGCTGCTGCCGCGCTGGCGCGGCGCTGCGCCGATCCAGCGAGCGATCATGGCCGGCGATCGCGAAACCGGCGTCTGCGTCATGCGCATGGAGGAGGGGCTGGACACGGGCCCGGTCGGGCTTAGCGAGCGCGTCGCCATTGCCGCCGAAACCACCTCCGGCGACCTCGCCGAACGGCTGGCGAGGCTTGGCGCCGATCTCCTGGCGCGCGCCTTGCCCGCGTTCGAGCGCGGCATGTTGCGCTTCCGTCCTCAGGAGAGCGAAGGCGTCACTTACGCAAAAAAGATCGACAAGGCCGAAGCCCGCATCGATTGGCGCCAGGAGGCCGAGACGATCCGCAATCATATCCACGGCCTCTCGCCAACGCCGGGCGCTTATTGCGAGATGGATTTCGGGCGCGGCGGCGAGCGCGTCAAGATCCTCCGCGCCTTGCTCGTCGTCGAGGGCGCCGGAACGCCTGGCGAGGTCATCGACGAAAGGCTGACTGTTGCTTGCAGACGCGGCGCGCTTCGCATTCTCGAGGCGCAGCGCGCCGGCAAGGCGGCAATGTCGGGCGAGGCGCTCGCCCGCGGCGGTCCGATCGAGCGCGGCGCGCGTTTTACTTGAGCCGCGCCTCGATCGTCTCGGCCAGCGAGCGCTTGAAATCCTCCTTGGCGATTTCGCAGGCGCGCAGGATTTGCGCGGCGCGGAAGAATTCGAGCACGCGAAACTGCTGGACGGGCGGACGGATCAGCATATCCGGCGGCCGGGCTTTGAGCTTCTGCGCGGTGATCGCGCCTTGCATGATCTGTGCGGCCCCGAACATCGCCTCGAAAGGCTGAGGGTCTTTTTTGCCGCGGAGCGCGCCAAAAGTGACGTCGACCGCGATCACGATATCGGCGCGATCGAAAAGGAGATCGTAGGGAAGCGGATTGACCGCGCCGCCATCGATGAGCAGACGCCCATCCAGTTCGACCGGCCTGATCAGGCCCGGAATCGCCATCGAGCCGGCGACCGCGGGGGCGAGCGGGCCGGAAGCGTAGACCGCCTCGCAACGATTGAAAAAGTCAGCGGCGACGACCTGAAATGGTATCGTCAATTTCTCGAAACATTCGGGCATGTCGTCCGGCCAGAACATATCGAGAAAGATTTCCGCGTCGAGCAGCATCGGATTGGCGAGGGCGCCGAGCAGCAAATCGGCGAAGCGACCAACCCGAGCGCGCAGCAGCTTCGCCATGACATTGGCGCGGTCGCGCATGATGCTCAAGGCGTGGGCGCGCAGAAGCTTCGCCTCGACGCCCGCGCAATAGGCCGCGCCGATGATCGCCCCGATCGATGCGCCCGAAACCGCGACCGGCTTGACGCCGAGCTCGTCTAGCGCCTCGAGCACGACGATGTGAGCAATTCCGCGCGCGCCGCCGCCGCCAAGCGCAATGGCGAGGGATGGCGAGGTCCTGGCTGCGGGACGATCGGATCGTGATCTCATCGCGAGGCGGCGAGAAAGACCATAATGGCGGCGGCCGTCTCTACGGGATTTTCCTCGGGCAGGAAATGGCCGCCCGCGATTGCTCGGCCTTGCGCCTTCGGCGCCCAGCGCCGCCAGATCGCGAGCGGATCGTCGCCTTCGCTCGGAATGCCTTTCGCGCCCCAAAGCGCCAGCAGAGGCGCCGCGATGCGGCGGCCGGCGGCTTCGTCCTCTTCGTCCAAGCGTCGATCGATCGTCGCGCCGGCGCGATAATCTTCGCAGAAAGCATGAATGCGTTCTGGCTCGTTGAAAGCTTGGCAATAGGCCTCGAGCGCGGCCTCGTCAAAGGCGGCAAGGCTCCTATCGCCCGTCCAACTGGCGAGCGTGTGTTTGAGCCAGACGAGGCTCGAGCCGCCGATGAGGGTTTCCGGCATAGGCGCGGGCTGGGCGAGGAACAGCCAATGGTACGTCTGCATGGCTCGCGCGGCGTCCATGGTCCGCCACATGTCGGAGGTCGGGATGATGTCGACGACGACGATCCGTTCGACGAGGTCCGGTTCGTCCAAGGCGAGCCGATAGGCGACGCGCGCGCCGCGGTCATGGCCGACGAGGCTGAAGCGCAAAAAGCCGAGATCCGTCATAATCGCAACGGCGTCCTTCGCCATTTCGCGCTTCGAATAGGCGCTGCCGCCTTCGCTCGGCGGAACGGACGACGCGCCGTAGCCGCGCAAATCCAAGAGCACGACCGTAAATTCCTCGGCGAGGCGCGGCGCGACGAGGCGCCATTCGACATGGGTCTGAGGAAAGCCGTGCAGCAGCAGAACGGGCGGCCCGGCGCCGCCGATCCGCGTGAAGATTGTCCCGCCAGGCGCGGCGAGCGAGCGCGCTGCGAAGCCTGGAAAGAAATCCTGCGCGGTCTCGTTCATGCGCGTTTGGCCGAAAGAGCCTGACCCTTCGCTTGGGCCGCCTCAGCCTCGCGCTCGCGCGCGATCGCCCGCCATCCGATGTCGCGGCGGCAGAAGCCTTCCGGCCAATCGATGGCGTCGACGGCGCGGTAAGCGCTGCGCTGCGCCTCGCTGACCGAACCGCCGACGGCGGTCACGGCGAGCACGCGACCGCCGTCTGCGAGAAACCGGCCGGCCTCGCGCCGTGTCCCCGCGTGATGGATGGTCACGCCTGGCAACGCTTCGGCGCGTTCGAGACCGCGGATCTCGGTTCCCTTCAGCGGAGCGCCGGGATAGCCGCGCGCGGCGAGCACCACGGTCAGCGCCGTCTGGTCGGAAAATCGCGGCGACGCGCTCGGCAGGGCGCCTATTGCGCAGCCGATGAACAGCTCCAGCAAATCGCCCTCGAAGCGCGCGAGCACAGCCTCGGCCTCGGGATCGCCGAAGCGGACATTGTATTCGATGAGCTTCGGGCCATCCGCGCCGATCATCAGGCCGGCGAAGAGCACGCCGCGAAAGGGCGCGCCGCGGGTCTTCATGCCGGCGACGGTCGGCTCGATGATTTCGCGCATGACCTGGGCGGAGATTTCCTTCGTCATGATCGGCGCCGGCGAATAGGCGCCCATGCCCCCGGTGTTGGGGCCCATGTCGCCGTCGCCGACGCGCTTATGGTCCTGCGCGGTGGCGAAGGCGATGGCGCGGTCGCCGTCGCAAAGCGCGAAGAACGAGGCTTCCTCGCCGACCAGACACTCCTCAATGACGACCTCAGCGCCGGCCGCGCCAAAGGCCCCGGCGAACATGGAGCGCACCGCGGCTTCGGCTTCCGCGAGGGTCGTTGCGACGAGGACGCCCTTTCCCGCCGCAAGCCCGTCGGCTTTGACGACGATCGGCGCGTCCTTAACGCGAAGGTAGGCGAGCGCCGCCTCGCAATGGCGAAAGCGCTCATAAGCTGCGGTCGGGACGCCGAACTCGCGACAAAAATCCTTGGCGAAGCCCTTCGAGCCTTCGAGCTGCGCTGCGGCGCGGCCCGGCCCGAAACAGGAGACGCCTCCGGCGGCAAGATCGTCGGCGAGGCCCGCGACCAACGGGGCCTCCGGGCCGACAACGACGAGGCCGATCGCCTCCTTCCGGCAAAAATCGATAATCGCGCGATGATCGCCGGGGTCGAGCGCGACGGCCTCTGCAATGAGCGCCAAGCCCGCGTTGCCGGGCGCGACGAGGAGGCGGGTCAGACGCGGCGATTTCTTCAACGCCAGCGCCAGCGCATGCTCCCGTCCACCCGAACCGATGATCAAAACATTCATGCCGCAGTCGCCGATCGTGACGCCCTCCCGGGCCTCTTTAGGCGAGGGCGCTGCTCCGGGCAATGCGACCGCGCCGCGCCGCCTTCCCTATCGCGACTTGCGCCGCCGCCCGCCGCGCCTATCTCTTGGCGGCCGACGCCAAGCCATCCGGCGTAAAGGTCAAACCATCGCCGGAGCGGAGCCGAGCCCCATGAAATTGCGTTTTCTCCTTGCCTTTCTCGCGTTTGCCTCGGCCTCGGCGCCTCTTGCGGCTATCGCCGATTCCGGCGATCCCGACCTCATCTTTCGCAAATCGACGACCTTCAAATTGCTGACGCCGAACGACAAGCTCGCGACCTACGGCCTCGATGATCCGGTGGTCGACGGCGTCGCTTGCTATTTTACCGCTCCCGAAAAAGGCGGCGTCTCCGGCGCGCTCGGCCTTGCCGAGCAGACCTCGGACGTCTCGCTGGCCTGCCGGCAGTATGGCCCGATCAAGATCAAGGAGAAGTTCGAGCAAGGCGATGTCGTTTTCCGCGCACGACGCTCGATCCTTTTCAAGAAAATGCAGATCGTGCGCGGCTGCGACTCCAGGCGCAATGTTCTGATTTATATGGCCTATACG